>NZ_CDWRCK010000144.1:0-11049 GCF_977927595.1 Frankia sp. CcWB3 | reverse complement strand
ACCCTCCCCGCGGCCGTGGGCTGCGGCTTCGCCGGGAGTTGCCCCAGCCGGGTGGAGGGGCTCTGCGACTCCGTTGTCCCTCCCGTCCGACTGCTCGACGGGGCCGCCATGACGGCATCCCACACCGTGCACTGCCATCTCGACGCCGCTGATCTGCCTGTGCTCCCGCCACTGCCGGCGGCGGGCACCGGGGCGATGGCGGAGAAGGAGAATGTCTGATGTCGGAGAAACCGGAGAGGACCCCCTGCCATGACCGACGAGATTCCCGTCATCGACCTGGAAGTGGCCCTCGCCGAGGACGCGCCCGCGGACCTGCTGCGGCGCGTGCGCGCGGCGGCCGAGCGGATCGGCCTGATCCAGATTGTCAACCACGGCGTTCCGCTGGAGCTGATCGAGGACTTCCAGCGTCGGGTCGAGCGGATCCTGCGTCTGCCGCGGGCGGAGAAGGCGAAGCTGGCCAGCCCCACCGGACACCCCTTCCGGGGCTGGCGGCAGTGGCCTGACGACTTCGGCCGCCTGGAAATCGAACGGTACTCCGTGGGCCAGTTCGACAACCCGGCCGACGCTGCCGCGGCGGGTGTGTCGAAGCGGTGGCTCGGGCTCTACCAACACGCCAACGTCTGGCCGCCGCAGGACCCCGACCTGCGCGGGGTCACCGTCGCCTACGCCGAGGCGGCCGCGGCGCTGGCCCGGCGGGTGCTCGGCCTGTACGAGCGGCTGCTCGGACTACCCGCCGGCAGTTTCCCGCAGGACGAGCCGTACCACCTCAACCTGCTCGTCAACGACTACCCGACCTGGACCTACCCGGACACGGCCTCCGAGGAGGAGAAGCTTCTCCTGCTGGAGCACGCCGACGGCTCGGCGGTGACCGTCCTGCACCAGCACGGCGGGTACTCCGGGCTCCAGGCGCAACAGCCCGACGGCACCTGGATCCCGGTGCCCGTCGTGCCCGGGGCGTTGCAGGTGCTCTCCGGAACGATCCTCACCCGCTGGACCAACGGTCTGCTGCCGGCCGGCCGGCACCGGGTCGTGGCCGGCGGCAGCGCGACCCGGCAGTCGACCGGGATCTTCTACTATCCGAGTCTGGACACTGTGCTGGAACCGCTGCCGGCCTTCGTCGGGGAGGACGGCACCGACTTCGAACCCGTCGTGCTGGGCGAGATCGACGAGACCAACGTCGAGAACTACCTGAAGGTCTTCGGCCGGCCCGAGCAGGTGGCCGCGTGGCGGGAGTGCCGTCCGTTCGTCGCGGAGCTCGCCGAGACCTCCGCCGGCCCCTGACCTGGATCGGCCGCTGACCTCCGCTGGCCGCCGTCCCGCTGGATGCCGGCGACGACGGCCGCGACGGCCGCGGCATCCCGCCGGTAGTTCACGACCACGTGATATCCGCGCCGGGCGAGATCGGTGGCGATCGCCGCGCCGATTCCCCGTCCCGCACCCGTCACGACTACCGTCGGAATCCAACCGGCCATTTTATCCCTCTCATCCCATGCGTGTCATCTGATCGGTTCCCCAGGTGCCGTAGCCGCGTGCCGTAGTCGCGGCCCGGAGACGGGAACGAGGGGGCTCCAGGAGGCTGAGCACGAGCGGACATTCTCCTTGCGGTTTCGCAACGACTGCGTGTCGGTTATGGAAAGCACCGCCGCCGCGACCCCTCCCTGCGTGTGTCATCGGCTTGATGGCAGAGGCTCCCCAGGCGAGAGGACGTCGACATGATCCGCGGGCTGGCTCGTACCCGGGTCTGGAGCGCGAGGACGCGTGAGGGGAGGAGAGCTTTCCTGCTCGCGGTCGTAATCATTTTACTTTCCATGGCGACATCGTCGCCGGTCAGGGCGGCCGGCGGTCCCACCCGCGGCGAGGGCGTCGCGGTTCCCTTCGAGGGGTTCACGGATCGCAACGGAGGCCCGACATCGATCGGCGGTGCGGTCGGTGTGGACCTGGTGCTCGGGTCGACCAGCCGACCGTACCTTCCCTGCCAGAACTACGACCCGCGGACCCGTACGGGCGACGCCTTCGTCAACGCCTGCCAGGAGCGGGGAAGTTACACCACCTACTCCCGTTTCCCTCCCGGCGGAGGCCTGCTTTTCCCGGCCGGCTACTTCATGAGCAACACCCAGCCCGACCTGGTCCGGGGTGGTCTGCTGCGGACCGACTGGGGAGCGCGCACCGCCGGCCTGTCGTTCGAGTTCTACTCGGATCAGGCGCATGACGCCGAGGTTGTCCATTCGCGTTTCTACATCGACCGGTTCGACCATTGGGCACACGGCTGGACGTACTCCGTCGCCATCGGCCGCATCGCCCTCACCGCCCTCGGCGACCCCGGGACCGCTCGGATCAGCGGGCAACTGACCGACCGCGGCCGGCCGCCGGCACCGGGCCGGGTGCGGATCGTCATCTTCGGTGGCCACGCCCGTTCCTCCACCGGCTACCCGATCTCCTCCTTCGCCGTTCGCACCAGCACCGGGTCGTCCGACTAGAGTAGCGGATCGCTCTACGCCGGCCCTCAGCGCATCACCGTCACCGACACCGTGACGCATCGGGAATGCGTCCTGGAACGCACGCGCGTCCTCGGCCCGGACAACAGGATCGACCTCGACCTCTCCCGGCCGGGTTTCGGTCAGCCCGGCAGCACCTGCTCGCCCTGACCATCGGCTCGGCCTGACCATCCGTTCGGGTGTCGTCTACGCAGGGTTGTATGTCTATGACATAGCGTACCCATCTACCCGGGATTATTGTCGGTGTTGCACATAGAGTGACACCGTCGCTCCTGTTGAGAATTCGACGATGTCGGCTCAACGGCGTTTGGCCGAGGGCATATACGATTTCGCTACTACGTCATATGCGATCTTGTGCCGATACTTCGGCACTCTTGGCATGACGTAACCGCCGTATCAGGACTGCCGCATCAAGGAGGCCTCAGATCGACCGCCACGAGCTCATCGATCTCACTCGACGGGCGCTCAAAATCGCGATGGACAAGACAACCGACATGGTGCCCGCTGAGCGCCGCCAGCCAGCCCTGGCGTACACGGGCCAGGAACGCTTCGAGCGCGAGCGCGAGCTTGTCCTGCGCTCTCCGCAGCTTGTCGGCTACCGCTCTGAGCTGCCGGCACCCGGAAGCTACTGCACGAAGACCGTCATGGGCGTTCCCGTGCTTCTGACCCGGGGCGAGGACGGCACGGTCAGGGCTTTCCAGAACGTCTGCGCCCATCGCCAGGCGCCGGTCGCGGAGGGCTGTGGCGTGGCCGAACGGTTCGTCTGCCCGTATCACGCCTGGGTATATGACGCCCAGGGTGACTTCGTCGGCGGACCCGGCCGTGAAGGTTTCCCCTCGACGATGGCCGGGAAGCCCCGCCTCACGCAACTGCCCGCCGCGGAGCATTCCGGATTCCTGTGGGTCGGTCTCCAGCCGGACAGCGGTCCCCTGGACATCGACGCCCACCTGGGAGAGCTCGGCCCGGAACTCGCGTCCTGGGACATCGGTAGCTGGGCTTCGGTGGGCGAGAAGGTGCTCGACTTCCCGATCAACTGGAAGTTCGCGCTTGACACGTTCGCCGAGAACTATCACTTCGCCACGGTGCACCGGGACACGTTCGCGCTGATCACCAAGAGCAACTGCGCGCTGTTCGACTCCTTCGGCCCGCACTATCGGCTGGTCTTCCCGATGCGGCACATCACGGACCTCGCGGACAAGCCCGAGGAAGAATGGGAACCACTGCACAACCTCGTGGTGATCTACGCATTGTTCCCCAACATTGTCCTTTCGGTCACCGTCGTCAACGGCGAGGTGTTCCGGGTCTATCCCGGGAGCGGGCCGGGTCATTCGATCACCTACCACCAGAACGCGTCGCCGATGGATCTCACGGACGAGGCGACGCGAACCGCCGCGGACGAGATCTTCGAGTACGCGCACGCCACGGTGCGCGACGAGGACTACCGCATGGCGATCGACATCCAGAAGAACATGGCGTCGGGGGCGCGGCCTGAGCTCGTCTTCGGGCGCAACGAGCCGGGGCTGCACCATCGTCATGCGGTCATCGACGAGGCACTTGCCGCATTCGGCGGGTAGCGCCGGTCCGGACGGGCCCCGCGCCGGCCCCGGCGCGGGTGGGCCGGGGCCCGTGGATCCGTTCGAATTTGAGGCCGGGACGTCGTCTTCGGCGTCCAGTTCCTCCAGCAACGATCTGATCTCAGCTTGGCCGAGTCCGGCTGTCACACTCGCTCCAGCGTGCCGGAGGTGATGAAGACTCCGCGCTTACGGAAGGCCAAGGGCGACCCGACCAATCACCTGTCCCTCACGCTCGTCGAGGAGCTGGAGGCCACGCTGGAGGACTATCCCGGCGCCCTCGTCCTTGTCCCTCACCGAGCACGGCACGTCCCTCAACGAGGCCCTCCGCCCGCTGGGCGAGTGGGGGAAACGACGTTGCGAGCGCCTCGCCGCCGAGGACGCGCCCACATCCGCGTAAGAATTCGTAATGAAGTAATTAATGCAAGCCAATATGCGTCTTCGCAGGTCACGGGCTCGCGAGGACCCCGAAGTGAACAAGTTATTTCATTCCGAATCCTAACCCAGAAAGATTAACTTCTTAGCGTTTAGCGTTGTTTTGGTCGGAAGCCACGGATGGGTGTTCTCGGTGTGATCAGTCAGGGTAGAATCTCGACGTACCCGTCGGTGCCGTGCACGCGGATCCGCTGCCCATCGGGGATCAGTCGGGTGGCATCTACCACACCGACGACGGCCGGCAATCCGTACTCCCGTGCGATCACCGCGCCGTGAGTCATTAATCCTCCGACCTCCGTCACCAAGCCCGCGATGGCGACAAAGAGGGGCGTCCAGCTGGGGTCCGTGTGGGCCGTGACGAGGATGTCGCCCGGTTCGAGATCGGCCCGTGCCATGTCCAGGATGACGCGGGCCCGCCCTTCGATGGTCCCGGCGGAGACCGGTAGGCCGCTCAGCGCGCCGGCCGGCAAATCGTCGCGTCGGTACGCCCCGGCGATGACTTCGCCATCCGACGTGAGCACCCGGGGCGGCGTGAGCGATTGATACGACCTGAACGCGTCCTTGCGCCGGCCGATGAGCCGGTCATCCACGCGGTTCGTGCGCACGACGTCGTGGAGCTCCTGGAACGTGAGGTAGAAGATGTCCTCCTTCTCACGAAGTACGTGGGCCTGTACGAGGCGCTCGGCTTCTTCCAACAAGGCCTGCTTGCACACGAAGTAGCGGCTCTGACCATGCCGTACTTCGGATACTCCCGGTACCCGATGAAGGTCCGGACCCGGTCGATCATCCGCTTCGTCTCGTCGGCCTTGCGCTCCCCGTCCGGCAGGGCCCGCAATCGCTCCAGCAGCTCCTGCTCCTTCTTCCAGGCCTCCTGCCGGCCTTGCTCGAAGCGTCGTCGGCTCTCGCCCAGCTCGAAGTTCTTGATGTTGCCGAGGATCATGGGCACGAGCGTGGAGGGGCGTTCACGCCAACGCGGCCGCGTGATGTCGATCTCGCCGACGCAGCGCATGCCGTACTTGTCGAGCCAGGCCTCGACGGCGTCTCGCGCTTCCCGCCCGCCCGCGAGCTTGGGCAGCGCGTCCAGGAAACCCTCGTCCTCGACGTGCTGCAGAAACGCCACCACGCCCGGATGTGGGCGGATCACGTCAGCGACGTCGAGCAGCGCCAGCCCCATTTCCGACGTGACGTTGTGGGGCACGGACCGCGTGAGCGTGTCCGCCGCGTTTTTCTCGCCCAGCCACGCCTCCAGCCGCTCGTTGAGCCACCAGGTGGCCTCCATCGCCGACATGAACACCTGATGGCTCCGCGGATCGAACAAGATCCGCCTCAGCTCCTGGAGGTCCACCCGGATGAAGTCGAGCAGCGCCACTCCCGACTTCGTCCGGATGTCGCGTTCCGAGGCGGCGATGGAAGCCTCGCTGCGCCCGATCAACTCGGTGACGATGGCCGGATCGGTCTCGATCGGGGCTGGCGCGCCGCCGGACAGTGGCCCGGGGGGACCCTCGTCAGGCAGCGGCCGGATGAAGCCGTCGCGCTCGAGGATGGTCTGCAGCGCGTCCCCGGTCAGCGGATCGGATTTCCCCATGAGCTCCAGGAAGCCGGCGCGGCTCGTCGGCGAGACCAGCCTCTGGGTGACGTCGACGAACAGGCGGCCGCCGGGGCGCGGGGGTCGTCATCTGCCAGAAGGAGAGCCCCAGGGGCTTCATGGGGTCGGTCATCATCTGCTGATGGCCGACGGAGACATAGACGTGGTTCTCCCGGTCGCCGGACTCGGGGATGGGGAACAGCGTGGTGATCGGCCGGCTCTGGACGATCTGGAAGCCGTCGTCGACCAGGCACCATTCGATGTCCTGGGGGCGGCCGAAGTGCGCTTCGATCCGCCGGCCGAGCTGCACGAGCCGCACGACCTGCGCAGCCGTCAGCGTCGGCTGCTCCTGCCGCTCCAGGTCGATCGCCTGTTCCTGCGTCCCGCCCGCCGGCGAGGCGTGAACCGCACGCTGCTTGGCGCCGACCGCCTCGGCGATGACCTCGCCGTCGCGCACCTTGAAGACGTCCGGGTTCACCAGGCCGGAGACCAGGGCCTCACCGAGGCCAAAGCTGGCCTCCACGGAGGCGACCTTCCGGTTGGACGTGACGGGGTCGGCTGTGAACAGGACGCCAGCCGCATGAGGGAAGACCATCTGCTGCACGACCACCGCCATGTGGACCGTACGGTGGTCAACGCCGTTGCGCTGGCGGTAGGTCACGGCCCGCTCGGTGAACAGCGAGGCCCAGCACCGGCTGACGTGCCGGAGGATCGCCGCCGCGAGATCGCCCGGGATGGCGATCCCTTCGATGGTCCGGCGAATCTCCGCGCTGAGCGTGCGGATCGCCTCCCGGTCATCCGGCTTCAGGCGCGACAGCTGCTCGAGCCGACCCTCAATCGACGGCACTTCCGCCATGATCCGCCGGAAGGCGTCCGTCGTCACGCAAAAGCCAGCCGGCACGCGGATGCCTTCGATCCGCGACAGCGCCCCCAGGTGCGCACCCTTGCCGCCAACGACCGCGACCTGCATCTCGTCAACCTCTTGAAGACCCAACACGTACTGCTCGCTCATCGCGATACCTCCGGGGCAGCCGTGCTCTCTTCCACTGCACTGGCCGATCGAATCACCGGCACCTCCAGCTCTGTCGAACCTCGTGTTGGGCACGTCCTCATCTCTCGTTGCCTTCCCTCGTCACCGCGTCCCCCATAGGTCGACAACAACACACGCACGTCGTGCCCCCAGGTCTTCGCCCGTTCCTGGTCCGGCCGACGATTCTGCAGCGCGACCCGGGAAGCCCTAGCCCTCGGCTTCGCAGATATCTCCAGGCGATCGCCGCCGTTGAAGTCAAAGCGTCCGCAGCCCCTTCGTGTGCCGACGCACGACACCTTGAATGGCTTCAGGCGGAGATCGGTGCGCGGTTCACTACATCGTGACAAAAATGTAGCGATTGATCGCGACGCAACCGCGACTGCGATTACGCCCCACCCCAAGCCGCATTTGCAGGTGGTGGGTGCCTTCAGACGCCGACGGTGGCCGCCGCGATCGGCACGGCGAAGGCTCGGCACCAGATCAGCACGGTCGTGGGCGTGTCGATGTCGACGTCGGCGGCCACCGGGTAGTTCTGGTCGCCGAGGTTCCCCCTCAGCCTGTCGAGCCGGGTGCTGCCGGCCGGGTCGGTCTTGTCGGCCCCGGGCACCAGGTGCACCTGATAGTCGGGCCCGGGTTCGACGTCGAGGTCTTCGAACCGGACGAGGTGTGAGCCGTCCGCGAGCCGGATGAGTCGCGCGGTCCCGGTCGCGTCGTGGTCGATGCCGACCAGCTGCGCCCGCCCCAGCTCGACGACATCCGCCCCGGCCGCCGGTTGCGTCGGGGCCGGCGGCCGGGGCGGCGTCTGCCCGGGTGCCGGCCCCGCCTGCGGGGCGGCGCCGGGCGGGGACGGTCGGGTCGACAGGACCGCGGTGACGTCGGCGGGTAACTCCTCCTCGACGGTCACGTTTCGGAACGCGGGCAGGACTGTGACGACGAACGCGAGCAGCACCGGCACGGCCTGTGCTGCCCCGGTGAGCACCGGTCCCCTCCCCAGTCTGGGCAGCAGGAAGCCGAGGCCGGCGACCGCCGCCATGATGACGAGCGTGAAGGCGACGCTGCGCGGGCTGGCGAACGCCGATCGGATGACACCGGGCTTCCAGGCCGCGAAGACCAGCCCGCCGAGTGCGGCGACCACGGGTACCAGCAGGGAGCTGCGCGGGTAGCCCAGCAACGTGGGCGTCGATCCTGATTTACGTCCCGACCTGTGCTCCGGACGGCGAGGCGTAGATGTGCTCATGGACATACCATCCTCGCCGACCGCGCATCGTTACACGGCGGCCGGCGATGTCGCGCAGGATCCCGTGGGCCGCCGACGGGGCCACGACCTACGACGGAAGGCTGATGGCCCGATCAGGAGGGTGGGGACTGGCAGAGTGGGCTGATGGACATGGGGGAGCCGGTCGCGTGGGCGCCGGGGATGTCGCTGCTGCCCGACGTCAGTCCGGCGGCGTGGGTAGCGGCAGCCCTGGCCGCTACCACGTCAGCCGCAACGGTCGCGGCGATGGTGCCGCCCGTCTTCGCGGCCTATGCCCGGGTGCTGCCGCCGACTTACGACCGTGAGGGTGTGGGACGGCGACACCGGTGGTCCGAGATCGCCGCATGCCGAGGCGTGGCGCTGACGGCCGAGACCCGGTTCGACGACCTCGTCGCCGGTTCCGACCATTGGGGGCGACCCTCTGACGGAGGCTTGGACGCGCGGGAGACGGCGGCTCTCGCGAGGGTCCTGTCCAGCTTCACCGACACGCCGGACCAGGCGTACTTCTGCCTCTGGGAGAGTTTCGGCCTCGCTGAGACGCGCGCCTGGGAGGACCGGCCGATGCGTGTGCGGACAGCTAACCGGGCGTACCACCTGCTCACCGGGCCGGTGAGCGCCGCCCCGATGTTGCCGGCGCCGGTGGAGTGGAGGTGCGCGAGTCTGTGGTGGCCCTACGATCGGGCCTGGCTTGTCGCCACCGAGATCGACGGCTACTCCACCTACATCGGTGCCAGCCACGCCGCGATCGACGCGGTCCTCGCCGATCCCGCGATCGACGCCGTTGCCGCGCGTCCCGCGACCCCGCTCGATCCCAGCTACGGCTGACGTTCACCCACCTCCTCAACTCGGCGGCCCGAAGCGGCGTCATGCGGGCAGCCGGACGTCCTGTCATCAGCAGATGAGCGCGTTGGTTAGTCTTGCGCGAGGTCTGTCTGCGATTCGCCGTCGGTCCGCGCGAGCACTTTCTGCTGGTGGCTTCGGTGGGTGGTCCGGCGGGCGCGCTGGTTGCCTGCATCGCCTGGAGCGGACTCGGGCCGCCCTCGCTCGTTTCGACAACGTCAGCCGGTCGACGGCTCCCCGAGCCGGACCAGGTTGAGTCGGTAGGAGCGCACCTGCGGGTCCTCATGCCTGGCCGGCATCGCTGCGGATACCTCGGATGGCAGCCGGTCGAGTACGGCCCGTGGGGCTTCGGGCAGGGTCCGGGATTCGAGGATCTCCAGCCCGGGCACCTGGCGTTCCAGGTCGGCCGGGTTTTCGCAGAACCAGCGGGCGCGGGCGTCGACCTTGCTCAGCGCGTCATGCTGTTCCTGGTTCTGCCGCATCCACTCGCCCCAGCTGTCGAAGGCGGCGAGGCTGCCGGGAAACCGGCCCGCGACCTGGGCAAGCACGTTGTGGACGTCGTGCTCGTCGAGGAACCCGAGCACGGCCTCGGCCACGAACATCCATGGCCCCGGGCCGGTGTCCGCGGCGACCTCGAGCCAGTCGTCGTCGAGGACGGACCCGGCCAGGTGCCGGCGGCGGGTGCCGTCGCTGAAGAAGCGGCGGCGCAGCGCCATCGCGTCAGGAAGATCCAGCTCCAGCCACCGGCCGCGACCGCGAGCGACGCCCGCCCGTACAGCGGGATCAGCAACGTCTCCGCGACGGCTCCCAGCTCGGCGGCGACGCCCGGGCCGGCCGGCGTCTTCCATGGGCCAGTCATGTGCCACCATCTCCCACTATTGAAGACGGTTCTCATGATTGCCAGGGATGCTGGTCGTCAGGAGTGACGACCGGTCGGCCGCCACCATCGCCCGGGCCACGGCGAAGGTCGTCGACGACCAGAAACCGCAGAGCACCGTGAGTGACGAGCGGGCCTCGGTGTGGGCAGCTGCGGTGCGGCCCGGAGCCGGTGGTCGCGAACGCATCACAGTCCTCTCGTTGATGAAAACGGTTGTCATTATAGACAGAGGGCCTGCGTGGAGACGAACAGGGGCTGGCCGAGGACGAGCCTGGACCGGGTCGTCGCCGTCGCCCCGTCGGTGCACGAGGCGTGGGTGGACGCCGGGTTCAAGACCACGGTCATCGAGCACGGGGCGGGGCTGGGGATCGTCAGGGAAGAACTCCGCCAGGAAGCCGTCCTTGTCGTAGTTGTGAACCGCGTCCTAGTTGTGAACCGCGCTCACTGGTCATACTCTTTGAGACAGACGGCGTAGCGGGCTTCGGCCAGCGGTATCGCGTGCCGGTACCAGGCGGACCACTAGTCGGGGTAGGGCACCTCGGCGCGCGCCTTCTGGAGTGCGGCGGCCCACCAGGCAAGCTGGTTGAACAATGTCTTGGCGTAGCCGGGAGCGTCGGGATCAGCTGGCCGACCAGCATCCCAGTTCACGAAATAGTTCGGGAATGCCAGCCCGTCGCGAATGGTCACCGCGTGCAGCTCGGTGAGGACGTTCTCCAGGTGCAGGACTGCGTGTCGACCGCCCGCCGCGCCGCCGTAGCTGACAAAAGCGACCGGCTTCGCGGTCCACTGGGTGAAGTGCCAGTTGATGGCAGCCTTCAGTGACGCCGGGTAACTATGGTTGTATTCGGGGGTTACTAGGGCCTGTTTGGGAAGTATGTCCCGAGGCTGGCCGTGGATCTGATGGTGATTTTCGGATTGCATGATCCGTTGTGTGGTGCGGGGTGACCTGACGAACGAGCGG
>NZ_CDWRCK010000143.1:0-11073 GCF_977927595.1 Frankia sp. CcWB3 | reverse complement strand
CTCCAGTCCCATCGGGCTGGGGCCGGCGCCGCCGCGGCCCCAGCCCGATGGGACTGGAGGCAGGCCGACGCTCCGCTGCTGTGGCGCTACCATCTGCACTACTGGGACTGGGCATGGGCATTCACCACCGAGGCTGTTCAGGGGCCGGCGATGTTCGCCCGGCTGTATCTGGCCTGGCGGACCTCGGTGGCCCTAGGCGATCCGGTTGCCTGGTCGCCCTATGTCGTGTCGCTCCGGGCCTGGACGCTGTGTGCCTTGTGGCCCCGGCTCGCGCGGGGAACGCCCGCCGAGATGGCGGTCCTCGCCGACCTCGGCGTCTGCCGGTCCTTCCTGCGCACTCATCTGGAGACCGACGTCGGCGGGAACCACCTGCTGAAGAACTACAAGGCACTGATCGGGCTGGCGGTCGCCGATGACGACGCCCGCGGCCGCCGACGATGGGTCGACGCGCTGCTGCGCGAGCTCGATCGGCAGGTCCTCAGCGACGGTGGACACTACGAACGCTCCCCTACCTATCACTGTCAGGTGCTGGCCGACCTCGACGACGTCGCCGGGCTGCTCACCGCGGCGGGCCACGCGGTGCCCGGCGCACTGCTCGACGCGGCCGGCAGGATGCGGGCCTGGCTGACGGCCGTGCTCGGACCGGACGGTATGGTTCCCACGCTCAACGACGGATTCGCGGTGCCCGCCGAGGCCCTGCGGCTGCTTCTCCCGGCTCCGGTGAGATCGACGCCGATCTCCGTCCAGGGTCCGGGTCCGGGTCCGATCCCAATCCCGGCACCGCGCCCGGCCGAGATGCCGACCTCGACGCCGCAGCCGACCGTGGGGACCGCGCACCGTCCGCGGACGCCCGCATCTGACCAGACCGGCGGCCTTCTGCTGGTCGACAGCGGTCTCGCCGTGCTGACGGCGGGACCGTGGCATCTGCTCGCCGACGTGGGCCTGCCCTGTCCCGAGGACCTTCCGGCCCACGCCCACGCCGACACCCTCGCGTTTCTGCTCTGGCACGACGGCCGGCCGCTCCTGGTGGATACCGGGACCTCGACCTACGCCCCCGGACCGGACCGGGACGCCGAACGTGGTACCGCCGCCCACTCGACCGTCATCGTCGATCACGCCGACTCGACCGAGGTCTGGGGCGCGTTCCGGGCGGGCCGCCGGGCCCGTCCCACTCTTGTCACGATGCGCCACCACGAGAACGTGGCGACGTTGGCCGCCGGCCATGATGGCTACCGCCACCTTCCGGGGCGACCCGTGCACTGGCGGACGTGGCGACTCGACCCGAGTGGGTTGTCCGTCGACGATCGGATCACCGGGGAGGGCCGCCACCACGTCGAGGTGCTGTTCCACTTCGCCCCCGGGGTGTCCGTCACCGCCGCGGCGGTCGATACCAGGCAAACCAGTACCGCTTCGAGCGGGACCACTTCGAGCGGGACCAGCCGGAACGCGGCCACCCGGAGCGGGGCCACGGAGGCGCTCACGGTGAGCACGTCCCAGGGACGGCTGGTCCTGCGGGCCGGCGGACCGGGGCGGTGGGTGGTGCGCTCCACCCGCCGGGCGGTCGGATGGAGCCGTACGGTGCCGGCGTACACCGCCGCGTACGTGATCGATACCGAGCTGCCTGTCGCGGTACGCACCACGGTCGTCCACGAGGTCCGCTCCGGCAACCTGCGCTCCGGCGACTTGCGCTCCGGCGACACGGAATCGTCGCCCGCCCGCCTCTGACGCACACCCGGACCTGACCCACCCCGGTCACACCGCATCACCACGAAACCGAACAAACTGCCCGACAGGAGAACACCGTGCCGACCCTGTCCGCCCTACGCCCTTTCGCGGAACGGCTCACCCACCATCTGGTGGTGGCCCGCCGCCTGCCGCCGCCCTTCCAGGCGACGCGCATCTACGTCTCTTCCGAGGCGGGTCTGAAGTATCTGCGCCCCAGTCTCGCCGCCGTCGATCCGGTCCTGACCGACCTGGTCGGCGAGGTCGTGCGCCCCGGCCACGTGGTCTGGGACATCGGCGCGAACGTGGGACTGTTCGCCTTCGCCGCCGCGTCCGCCGCGACGTCGTCCGGCACGGTCGTCGCGGTCGAGCCCGACACCTGGCTGGTCGGGATGTTGCGCCGGTCGCAGACACGGTCACCACGCCGCGGCGGATCATCGGCCACCGATGGCCGTGCCACGGTGAAGATCCTGCCCGCCGCGGTCGGCGCGGCCCCGGGGATCAGCACGTTCCACATCGCGAGTCGCAACCGCGCGACCAGCCATCTGGACGGATTCGGCAGCAGCCAGACCGGCGGCACCCGCGCGGCGCAGCTCGTGCCGACCTTTACCCTGGACGGCCTGCTCTCCCATTTCCCGGCACCGGACGTCGTGAAAATCGACGTGGAGGGGGCCGAGCACGCGGTCCTCAGCGGTGGGCGCCGGCTTCTGGGCGACATCCGCCCGACCGTGATCTGCGAGGTCACCGGACGCAACGCCGAGGCCGTCGGCGACCTGCTGCGCGGGCACGGGTACCGCATCGTCGACGCGGAGGTTCCGCCGCCGGCTCGGCGATTCCTGACGGCGGCACCCTGGTCCACGTTGGCCGTGCCGGACGTCCCGCCCGCCACCGCGCGACCCGCGTCCGGGCAGGTTCCCGAACCCCTGGTGCGCGCATGAGGACCACGGCGGTCATCGTCCACTGGGGGCCGACCGCGCCGACGATGGATCTGGCCGCGCAACTGGCGGCGATACCTCGGATCAGCGAGGTCGTCGTGGTGGCGAACGATCTGCGAGGACGGCCCGACGGCCTCGGGGAGGAGACGGCCTGGCTCATCCCCCCCGGCAACCTCGGTTTCGGCGGCGGCTTCCGGCACGCGTGTGACGCCTATCCAGCCACCGACTGCTATCTCCTGCTCAACAATGACGTCCAGCTCGTGCCGGCCACCGTCGACGCCTGTCTGGAACTGCTGTCCCGCCCGGACGTGGGCATCGTCGGACCCACTCTGGTCAACGCCGACGGTCTGCATCCGGGCTTCGCCGGACTCACCCGCGTCTTCACCGTGCCGCGCGCCCGCCGGACCCCCACGGACCACGCCGATGACGTGCCGTGGGTCACCGGCGCGATCACCTTTATCAAGGCCGAGTGTCATCGGCAGGTGCCGATGGCCGTTCGGTACTTCCTGTACTACGAGGACGTGGATCTCTGCCACCGCGCTCAGGCGGCCGGGTGGCGTGTCCTCGTCAGTCCGGCCCAGGCCTGGCACACTGGTGGTGGGACGGTACCCAGCAACGGCTACACCTACTACACGGTGCGCAACCGGCTGTGGTTCGCCCGCCTCCACGGCCGCCCGCGGCAGGTGGCGCTGGTGACCGCCTGGCTGCTCCTGGCGGTGCTGCCCCGGGTCGCCGTGTCCGAGCTGGTGCGCCGGCGCGGAATCGTCCGCGTCCACTGCGGCCTGCGCGGCGTCGTGGACGGTCTCGCCCGCATCCCCGACATCGACCAGACCCTGCCCGGGGAACCCCGGGCGTCCCTGTGGAGTACGTGGACGCGCGAGGCCCGCTCCGTCCCGCGTCCTCGCCCGGCCCGGGACCGGCCGATCGGTCCACCGGACCCCGCGGGGGGAACCGACCGGCGGGAGAAGGCGGCCCGCACGGGGGAGCTCACCCGTCCCGGCTGAGCGTGACCACCACCCCGTGGCGGTCGACCACCTGGAAGCCCAGTCCACGCGCGGCGTCGAGCAGGTCCGCCGCGGTGACGGGCCGTCCCTCGAAGGTCGTGTCGTGCATCTCGAACACCGCTCGACGGCACCGGTCCAGCGCGCCCGGATCCCCCAACAGAAACGACGCCTCCGCACCCTCGATGTCGCTGACGAGGTCGAATTCCGCGATCCTCCTGCGTACCAGCAGGTCCCGAAGCGTGGCCGCCGGAATGGTGACGGTCCGCCGCGACGCGTCGTCCCACAACCGGGAACCGAGGTTGTTCCCGACGAGGGCGAACGCCACCGGGCCCACGGCCTGCGTGATCGCCCTGTTCTCCACGTCCAGGGTGATGTGCCCGGCGTACGCGGCCAGGCGTCGCGTGAGGCCCTCGATGAGGTGAGGGTTTGCCTCCACGCACACCAGCCGCGAGCCGGGGGCCAGCCGCGAGGCGATATGCGCGCTGGTGATGCCCAGACTCGCACCGAGTTCCACGACGGTGCCCGAGGTCGTGAGATGACGGCGGATCATCCGAATCTCGGCCCCTTCGTACAGCCGCCAGAACAGCGCCGCCCGCGCCTGCGGGGTGAAGTCGCGGTCAGCCACGTCGAAACGCAGCCCGTGGTTGGGGACCCGGTTGCGGGTGGCCGCCGCGATGACTGTCCCCACCGCCGGGGACGTCAGGACACCGGCGATCGAGATCTTGGTTCGGTAAAGAACATCACTGGCGTCCATGAGTAGGATCTTTTCCCTTCGTTACGGGCCGGGCACCGCCGTAGGCGAAACGTGCCGTCAGGAACAGCACGGCCAGCTGGATGGGCAACGCCGCGAGGAGGTCCCCCACGCTGCTCTCGGAGTTGACCAGTTGGAGGAAGAGCGGAACGAAGATCACGATGTAGCGCAGATCCTTCGCCGGGTCCCACGCCTCGTCGATCAGCCGGAAACCGGCGCCCAGCAGTGCCATGCCGACCAGCAGGGGAAGCAGGCCCCCGTGCAGATAGAGGTCGGTCTGGGGGGAGACGGCGGCCGCGGAGTAGATCCGGGCGTTCCCCGAGAGGTACTGCTGTTTGAACTCGTAGCCGGTGGCCCTGATCGGTTTGTCGGGCCAGACCGCCCGGGGCACGGCGGTCAGGACGGGAGCCAGGAACAGCTCGTTGATGTCCCGGTAGGGAACGATGTCGGGAGACAGCTGGACGACGATGGCCAGACTGTCGATGCCCCGCATCCGCGAGGTCAGGTACTCCAGCGGTGACTCCGCGGGGCCTTCCCCCGCGGGGGCGTCCCCGGACAGCGTCTGGCCCAGCACGGTCGGCGCCATGGACACCGCCGACTGGGCGTCCAGGGTGTGGCTCTGGCTGCGTACCTGGGCCCGGTAGGAGGCGTTGTAGGGAATCAGCACGAGGACGAAGACGGCGGCGGCCGCGGCGATCCACCGCATTGGAAGCCGGCCGCTGGCGACGGAGAACGCGATCAGCACCCCCCACACGCTGGTCGCGAACACCCCCTTCATCCCGCTGGCGACGGCGAAGAGGATCTCGATGGACAGCAGGGCGACGAAGGCCCGCCGACGCCCCCCGCCCCGGGCCAGATCGACGGCGGCGATGAGGAGGGCGGACATCCCGAGGCCGCCGAGCAGGGTGAGCGGCTGGGCGTAGGCACTCGCCTCGGAGACCTTCTGGGACGCGTCGCCCAGGTAGGCATACTGGCCCAGGAGGATCTGCAGGACCCTGGCCGCCACCGAGATCCCGCACAGGATCCACGGCACGTTCCGGCCGCGCAGCCGGGTACCGGTCCCGGGCGCCGCCGCGGCGGCAAACCGGGTGGCCGCGCGCGTCACCATCCGGCCCGGGCCGAGCAGGTATCCGCAGGTCCACAGTGGCAGGGCGAGGCTCGCCAATGCGAGTGCCCGCAGCACGCCGTCGAGATGGATCTGCGGGGTGTCCAGCTGGGGGGTGCGCCAGACCAGTGACACCAGTCCGAACGACATCCCGGTCCACAGCAGGTACCAGGGGCCGAGACGGAACAAGCCCAGCCCGTAACCACGTCCCGCTCGCGCACCGACCAGGAGCAGCGCAGCGAGGCATTCGAACGTGAACGCCACCGAGCGCAGGACCACCCGGTCGGACTCGGACGGCATCCGGAACGCCTCGACGAACCACGGCGCCACGCTGACCATCACGATCATCAGCCACAGCAGCGGCGGGCGGCGGGCGGCGTAGGCAACCCTCCCACCCGGCACGGCCGGGGCTATCACCACGGCGCACCCGAGGGGATCGGCGAGGCGTCGCCGGTAGGCGTGCCCGAGTGGCGCCGCGGACATCCCGCGAGCGGGCAGGCGGCCCGGGACGTCCGCCAGCAGAGAGCCCGCCAGCAGAGAAGATCAGGCATGCCCGAACCTCACGCCGTCTGGTCGCGGGGCAGCGGCGTGCGCCGCAGGGTGACGGCGACCTGTTCGAAACGCTCCCAGCCGTCGTGGAGCGCGAGCACGTTCGGCGAGAAGACGCCCTGCCCGGTCAGCCCGCGCCGGCTCAGATTGAGGATCCGGTAGCCGGCGGCGGCCAGCAGCGAGACCAGCTCACCGGGATGGTCCCCGGCAGCCCGCCGATCCCGTTCGCCGCGGTGGCCGTTCTCGCCGGGACGGTCTCCGCCGCGGCGGGCGAGGCGGGGCGGCATCGCCAGCAGGAGAGCCGGCCGATGCGCCCGTAGGAGCTCACCGGCGCCGCGCAGCACGTCGAGGCCCTCGGCCTCACCACCGATCCTGACCAGGTCAGGCGGTCGGTGCCGCGCGGCGTAGGCATCGAGGGTGATGGTCGTCGCGCCCGGGATGGGCACGGCGCCCACCGCGGCAGTAGCGCCCACCGCGGCGGTAGACAGGTGGACACCCGAGAGCCGGTTGCGCTCGACCAGGGCCGCGAGCGTCGCCCCGGTGCGCGGTGCTTCCTCGAAGGCATGCACCTCGCCGGCCGCTCCCACCACCCCGGCCGCCCACAGGGTGTAGAGCCCGAGGCCAGCAGCGACGTCATAGCAACAGTCACCGGGGCGCAGAACCGCGTCGAACACCGGCGCGAGCGCCGGTGGCCGATAGCGGGGACCGCTGTAGGCGTTCGCAGAGCCCTGTACCCATCGGGTCAGCCAGCCACGACCGCGCAGGTCGGGAAGGACCGCGGCCAGACGTCCCGCCAGCCGCCAGCGCAGCGGACCGGCACGACGCCCGGGGATCGTCGCGAGGTTTCCAGAGCCATCCCGGGTCACATGCTTAAAGTAGCCGACTGCTTACAAAAAGCAATGGATTGAGGTCACGAATCCGCCGCGTCGCCCTCGCCCACCTTGACCGCCAGCCCCGGTCCGCCACCCCCCGGTCCGCCACTCCGCACGGTGAACCCGTCGCGGTCACCGCCAAGCACGTCCGAGCCCGCCGGTGGCTCCTGACAGGGCACCACCCACGGGGACCGCGGCCGCTCGACACGTCCGTGGAACCAGGCCACGGTGCGGGCAAGCCCGTCCCGTACGTCCACCAGGGGTCGCCACCCGAGCGCCTCCCGCGCCAGCGTGATGTCGGGGCAGCGCACGGTGGGATCGTCCTGCGGCCGCGGAACGAAGGTGATCGGGACGTCAGCCCCGCACACCTCCACGACGAGCCGCGCCGCATCAATGATCGTCATCTCCTGGGGGCTGCCGAGATTCACCGGACCAGGAAGGTCGCTGTCCAGCATGCGCACGACCCCCTCCACCAGATCGTCGACGTAGCACAGCGACCGAGTCTGGCGACCCTCGCCCGCAACGGTGACGGCCTGGCCACGCAGGGCCTGCGCAATGAAGGTCGGGATGGCGCGCCCGTCGTCGGCGCGCATCCTCGGCCCATAGGTGTTGAAGATCCGGATGATCCCGGTGGACGTGCCGTGGGTGGCGCGGTGGGCGGCGGTCAACGCCTCAGCGAAGCGCTTGGCCTCGTCGTACATGCTCCTCGGACCGATCGGATTGACGTGGCCCCAGTACTCCTCCGGCTGGGGGTGGACCCGGGGGTCGCCATAGACCTCCGAGGTGGAGGCCAAGAGGAACCGGGCGTTCTTGCGATATGCCAGATCCAGCAGGTTCGCGGTACCCGATGCACCGACCAACAGGGTCTCCAAGGGCAGGGCCCGATAGTCCACCGGGGACGCGGGGGAGGCGAAGTTCAGCACGGCGTCGACCGGACCAGTGACGTCGATCGGCTCGGTCACGTCCCGCCGCAGCAAGCGGAACCCGCCATGCCTCCGAAGATGGTCGATGTTGTCCGGCCGGCCGGTGAGGAAGTTGTCGACGCAGATCACCTCGGCGCCCCGAGCCAGCAGGCGGTCACAGAGATGGCTTCCAAGGAAGCCGGCCCCGCCGGCGACGACGACCCGCCTGGTCACTCCAACCACCACCCGTGAGTAAGGAAAGCCGGGCCATGGGCGTCACGTTCCGCTATCGGTCGACAACGACACTGCGCGCCCCTCAGACAGCCCTCCTTCTATCACTGTCAGTGATAGAAGGAGGGCTACCACGGCGGGGAACCCGCGTGTCTCCACCCGATGACGCCGCAACCGCCACCCACCGCCACCCGAGCCCCACCGGTTCTCGGCACCCCGGCACCCGCGATCCGCGGCCTACGGCCCACGACACGCGACACGCGACACGCGACACGCGACACGCGACACGCATCTACAGACAGTTGCTCGATTAATACTTTGAGTGACAGAGTCGGATCGATTCGTACTGGCGCACGGCCCACCCGGTCCGATCAGCGGTCATTGCGAGGAGGAACAGCCGGCTCATGACCTCCGTCCACAGGTCGACGACGGTGGCAGTCGTCGTATCGCACGCGATTCAGCATTTCGCGCCGCTGTACCGGGCGTTGACCGAACACGAGGTGGATCTTCGGGTGCTCTTCCTGTCCCGATCGGGTCTGGAACGCTACTTCGACGCGGATTTCGGCCTCGACGTGCAGTGGAAATCGGACATCGTCACCGGTTATCACCACGAGTTCATCGCGGACCTGCCGCTGCGCCCGGGCTGGCGGCAGCCCGACGCCAGCCGGCAGATGGTTACCCGGACCTGGGCGGCCCTGGACCGGCTGCGCCCCGCCTGCGTGCTCGTCTACGGATACCGGTACGCCCATTCCCTCGCGGCGCTCGCCTGGTGCCGGCGACGGGGCGTACCCGCCCTCATGATCAGTGACAGCGAACTCCTCGGCCAGCGAACCCCCGCCGTCCGCGCCGTCAAACGGCTCACGCTGCCCCACCTGATGCGTTCAGTGAGTGCATTCCTCACGATCGGCGACAACAACGAGGCGTACCTGGCCCACTATGGAGTCCCCGCCACCCGCATGTTCCGCACGCCGTATCCCACCGATGAGACGGTGCTGCGGGCCGTACTGGCTCATCGGGAGAAGCATCGAACGGCGATTCGCGCCGAGCTGGGTATCGCCCCGGACGCCCTTGTCGCCCTGTTCGCCGGAAAGATGATCTCTCGGAAGCGCCCCCTCGACATCGCGGACGCGCTGCGCGTCCTCACCCGCGCCCCCCGGGGTCCGGTCGACCGGGAAATCATCGTGATCATGACTGGGGACGGAGTGTTGCGCCCCGCTCTCGACGCGGTGGCCGCCGAGCTCGGCGGCGCGTTGCGGATGGTCGGATTCGCCGACCAGGAACGGCTCCCCCGCCTGTACGCGGCCAGCGACCTCTACCTGCACCCCGCCGAGCGGGACCCGCACCCGCTGGCGGTCAAGGAGGCGGTGCTCTGCGGCCTGCCGGTGGTGGTCAGCGACCGGGTGGGCTCCACCGGCCCGACCGACGATGTCCGTCCCGGCCGCAACGGCCGGGTTCACCCGGTCGGCGATGTGGACGCGCTCGCACGGATCCTCGGGGAGCTGCGCGCGCGCCCCGACGTCCTGGCCAGGATGGCCCAGGAGTCGGAGAAGGTGATCGGCGACATCGAGCTCGCCGCGTCAGTGGACGGCTTCCTGCGCGCCGTTGCCCATGTGCGCGACACCGCTCGGCGCGGATGACCAGAGCCGTCAGCCGAATCGCCGGGCCGTCATGACCGGCCCGCTCGCGAGCCGGCTTCCCCGCTCCACCGTCGCCGTACTCGCCGGCAACGCGGGCACGCTGGTCGTCGGGACCGCGACCGGCGTCCTGGCCGCCCGCGCCCTGGGGCCAGTGGCCCGCGGCGAGTTCGTCGCGCTGCAGACCTGGGCGGGCATGCTCGCGATGGTGTTCGCCCTGGGTGTCTCCCAGACGCTGGTCACCGATGACGGTGAGGACCGCGCGCTGCTCGGCCCGCTGCTCACCCAGACCGTCGCGTCGGCGCTGCTCGCCGCGGTGCTGTTCACCGTGGTGCCGGCGCTGATCACTGTGGGCCCGGGCCGTTCGGGCGGCGCGGGAGCCGGGCGGGGACCCGCCTGGGACACCGTCGCCGTGCTGGGCGCGACCTGCTTCACCGCCGCGGCCGTGGCCGCCTCCAACGCCGCCGGGCTCGCGCAGCGCCGCGGTCGGATGACCGGCGAGTTCCAGCTCGTCCGGCTGCTACCGGCGGCGGCGACACTGGCCGCGTTCGCCGCGCTCGCCGGCAGCGGAGTCCGCGATCCAGGATCGTGGATGCTGGCCCTCGGCGTGACGGCCCTGCTACCCCCACTCGGGTACCACGTGGCGGTGCTCGGCGGCCTTCCCGCGCTCGCGCGGCCGGGACGCCTGCTGCCCCGGCGCCGTTTCATGCGGTCCGCCCTGGGGGCCTACGGCACCGTCGTCGGGGCTCAGGTCATCTACAAGCTGGACATGCTGCTCGTCGCCACCTTCCTGGCCGCCGAGCAGGTGGCCTTCTACGCCGTCGCCGTCGCCCTCGCCGGCGCCTGCACGACCGTCTGCCAGGCAACCGGCATGGTGATGTTCAGCCGGCTCCGTACCCTGGTCGATCCCCGGCAGCGGGCCCGGGTGGTGCGCCGCGCGGTCATCGCCACCGTCGCCCTCGCCGCCGTAGTGGCGGGTGCGATCACCCTCGTCACGCCGACGGCCATCCGCATCGTCTACGGCACGCGGTTCGCCCCCGCCGCCCCGGCCGCCCAGGTCCTCGTGCTGGCGACCATCCCGCAGTCCGTCGATTACCTGCTCACCCATGTACTGCTCGGGTTCCGTGCCGCCCGCACGGTGCTTGCCATCCAGGTCCCGGTCGCGCTGTCGACCGTGCTCGGGCTCGCGGCGGCGCTGCACGACGGCCGCCTGCCGATCGTGGCCGCGGTGTCGGGGATCACCTACACCGCCTCGGCCGTGTTGCTGCACCTGGCCAGTACCCGCCTGCTCGCCCGCGCGGCAGGCGCCTCGCTCAGCAGCGCCCCCCCGGACGCCACCTCACCCAGCAGCGCCCCCCTGGACGGCAC
>NZ_CDWRCK010000142.1:0-11094 GCF_977927595.1 Frankia sp. CcWB3 | reverse complement strand
CCGACCTGACGTTCACCAGCTGGCAGCGCTCGCCGCTTTTCGACCTGGTGCCCGATCCCACGCCGCACGACGGCCGGCTGGTCGGCTCGCTCAACCTCCGGCTGGACGACCGGCAGCGGCCGGACACCGCAGGCGGCGCGGTGCCGTTCGCCCTCGTGGCGCCGCGGGATGTCGCCGCGCTGAAGCCCGGGGTCGTCGCGCGGACCGCGCCCCGGGCGGACGCTCCGGACGCGGAGACCACGAAGCTCGTGCACGTCGACTTCGCCGACCCGGGCCTGCCGTGGCGGTACACGCCGCGCAAGGCCGTCGGTGACGTGCTGCCGCCGTGGCTGGTCGTGCTCGTCGGCACGATCGAGGAGCTGCGGGTGGACTCCGGCACAGTCGCGATCCTGCGGCGGTCGGTGCTGGAGAAGCACGACCTCACCACGTCCGCGTCATGGGCGCACGTGCAGGACGACGGGCTTACACATGCGTCCCGGCTCCTCTCTCCGCGCAGGCTGGACCCGCAGACTGAGTACCGGGCGGTCGTCGTCCCCGCGTTCGACGACGCGGGCGCGCCGGCGTGGGACCTCGCCGCCGGCCGGCAGCCGTCCACGCTGCCTGTGCTGCACTGGTGGCGGTTTTGGACCGCCGAGGAGGGCGACTTCGAGACGCTCGCGTTCGCGATCACCGCTCGGTCGTCCACGGGGCTGGGGCGGGCGCCGCTGGCGTACCGGAGAGGGCCGGTCGACCTCGCGCTGGAGGTCCGCGGCGCGATCACAAACCTCGGTGGCGACCCCGACGGCGCCGAGGAGGCGGCCGCGCGGGCGGACCTCGCGGCGTTCGTGGCCGCGGCGCGGACGCTCGCCGACCCGCTCGGGCGCGGGGTGGTGAGCCTGCCGGACTACGGGCGGCCGTGGGTGACCGGCTCGTCGGCGTGGGCAGACACGCTGAGCGCCGACCCGCGCTTCCGCGGCACGGCCGGCCTCGGGCTGTGGATGGGCCTGGAGTGGCAGGATGAGCTCGTTGCCGCGGCGGCCGACCAGCTCGGCGCGCTGCCGCTCGCCGGGCACCTCGTCGCCCAGCTCGCGCTGGGCCTGCACGCGGCGGGATCGCTGTGGGAGCGGCGGATCCCCGACGACCCCGTACACCGGATCGACCTGTTCGCGCCGTTGATGCGCCGGCTGCGGACGCCGACAGGGACCGCGCTCGGCGCGCTGACCGGGCCGGCGAGCCCGCTCGAGGCCGCGTTGTTCTCCTCCGCCGCGCGCCGGATGCTCCGCCGCGGCGCCGCCTGGACGCGGCACACCGCGACCGGCTTCGTGTCCCGGCCCGACCTGATCGCGGCGGCGAACACCTGCCCGCTGCCGTCTCCCGTGCCGGCCGGGCTGCCGCACGTCGACGAGATCGCCCGCCGGCAAGGGCTGCCGGCGCTCGATGAGCTGCCGCTCGAGCCGCGCCGCGATCCGCCGCTGGTTGGCGAGCACCGGCTGAACGTGGTGGACCTGCGCCGGTTCCTCGACCCGTTGCTGCCGCGCGGCACGGTGCTGGAGTGCGCGCCGTCGGACCTCGGCGGCGCGGCCAGGGTGGTGAGCACGGCGATCGACCCGCGCGGTCCGGACGCCCCGGCGATCCTGCGCGTCCGGTCCCGGGTCAACGGCCTGCCGCTGCTGACGCTGGAGCCGCCGGAGCTGCCGGTGGGTATGGACCTGCCGACGTGGACGCTGCTGCGCGACCGAGCCAAGGAGTGGCTGCTGCCCGGGATCGGCACGCTGCAGAAGCACTCGGTCGTCGCGATGCGGACGAACCCGGCCTTCATCGACGCCTACCTGGTCGGCCTGAACACCCAGCTGCACGGCGAGATGCACTGGCGGAACATGCCGGTCGACCGGCGCTCCACGCCGCTGCGGATGTTCTGGGGGCACGTCGACTTCGAGACCGGGAAGCGGGAGGCGGACATCGTCCCGGTCGAATCGTGGCCACCAGCTTCGGACCTCGGCGATCTCGGGCACCAGGTCACGCAGCCCGGCGAGACGACCGGCAAGCAGGACCTGGTGATCGTGTTCCGGACGGACCTTTTCCGGCGCTACCCGCGCACGCTCGTCTACCTCGTCCGCCCCACGCCGACCGCGGACGCCGCGCTGATGGCGACGCCGGACTTCTCCTACGCCGCGGCCAACAAGGCCGACCGGCGGTTTCTCGGGTCGATCTTCCAGGGCGCGCTGGCGCCGGACGTCGTGTTCTTCGCGTTCGACGTCGACCCGTCCACACTGGACCAGTTCTGGCTGGTGCTGGACGAGCCCCCGTCGGAGCTGCGGTTCCGGTCGGTGGACGTGGTGGAGAACCCGGTCGGCGGTGGCGCCACGACCGGAGCGGCGTTCGCGGCCGCGACCATCGACACGCCGACCCGGGTCGGGTTCGACGGCGACTTCCTCGAGCGGCTGGGGCTGGCATGACGTACGCATCGCGCCGGGACGCCCTGCTGCAGAGCGCCGCAGGGACCGCCGCGGGCCGGATCGCCGACCTCTCGATCCAGCTAGCCGGGGACCTCACGCCCGACTCGCGGGCGGACCTGGAGCAGCAGCTGGTGGCCGTCCAGGCCCTCGCCGCCGCGATCGATGCCGAGCGCACACTGCTGGCGGGCGCGCCGGCCGGCGAGCTCGCTGACGAGGCGGCCGAGCGGGCCGTGCTGTCCTGGCTGTGGGGACCGCCGAAGGCGCGCACCGGCGACGTCCTCGGCGCGCTCGGCACCGACGCGGTGCGCACCCTCGCCGGGACCGCGCCGCCGATGCCCGGACTGGTGAACTCCGCGCTGGCGGTGGTCCGGCAGGAGCGGCCGGGGCCGGACATCGTGCCGAGTCTGCAGGCGAGGTTCGGCGCCGACGTTTTCGACACGCTGGTGGCGTCCGCCGTTCGGACCCGGCTCGAGCTGCCCGTCACCGAGCGGCCCGCGCTCGTCCGGGACGTGTGCGTGCTACTGCCCGTACGGCTGGAGACGCTGTTCCGGCAGAACGGTCCGCAGTGGACGATGTTGCTGCGGGTCGTGCCGGACGAGGCGTCCATACGCCGGGACGACCCGGTCCCCACCCCGGTCGAGATCGAGATGCTGACCCAGATGTGGCAGGACACCTGGGACGCCCTCACCCCGGCGCAGCGCGCGCTCGCGCCGTCGGACTGGCTGTCGCGCGACCTGTGCCCGCCGGCCTGGGAGCGGTTCTGCCGGCAGGTCGCGCCGCTGCGGGCAGCGTGGCTTGTGGGGGCGTACCCGCCCATGGTCGGCGCCGGCGGGGTGACCGTCGCGGCACCGGACGCCGCCGAGCACACCGCGCCGCCGAACCGGGTCGGCGGCTTCCCGCCGTCGCTGGAGGTGTGGTGCTCGTTCGGCGCCAGCGACCCCGTGCTGGTCGGATCGTCCACGGTGGACACCTCGGCGCTGGTCTTCGACGTGGTCGGCGCCCACGCGGAGGCCGGCGGCACGGTCGTCGAGCAGGCCGACCGCTGGTGGGTGTCCTGGCAGGCCGCCCAGGACGTCGGCCTCGGCCTTGAGATCGCGCTGCCGGACGGGCGCGGGCCGGACGACATCGGCGTGCTCTACGTGGTCGGGGTCGGCGACGAGGACCCGGCCGGGCACCTGCGGGCGCAGGCCGACGCCGGCGAACTGGCGCTGCTGCCGCTCGGCGCGCCGACCAACGCCGTGGAGGGCGAGCAGGCCGCGAGCCTCGGCACCGACCCGGGGGAGTGGCGGGACACCGCGGCGTTCCGGGTCGAGGGCATCCAGATCAACCCGCTCGCACGGCCGCTGACTGGTGCGCCCGACTCGCTCCCGGCCGTGTCCGGCTCGGCGAGGACCCTCGACCAGCTGCTCGTCCGTGCCCTGTGGCCGGCGCTGTGGGGGCACCAGCTGTGCGACGTGTGGGGGCTGCGCGAGGATGCCGACCGGCTCGGCGCCTGGGCCGCGGACCACCTGCGGCCGGAGGGGCCGCTGCCGCCTGTACGAATCGCCGAGCAGCCGTACGGGCTGCTGCCCGCCTCGGTGATGACCGGCTGGCGGATCTCGGCGGAGGAGGGCGAGTCCGCGGCGTGCGAGGAGCGGATGCTTGCACCACTGCTCGTCCTGCGGGACGCGCTCGCCGCCGGCGCGCGCGGGAACGGCACCGCGGTCGGCGCGGACACCGCCGGGCTGCTCGAGCTGTTGGGCCGGGACGCGGTCTCCGCCGGATACATGCACCGGCTGTTCCTCCCGGCCACGCTCTGGGCCGCGCTGTGGAACGCGACCACTGGCGTCGAGGCCGACCGGTTCGCCGAGGAGGTGCGGGCCGCCCTGGAGCCCGCTGTTGTGAACCTGCTCGGGCAGGAGCCGGCGCGGGCGTACCTCGCTGCGGCCGAGGCCGACCGGCTCACGCTGCCGCTGGTCGCGCCGACCCGGTGGCCGTCGTGGTTCTACGAGCCCGGCCGGGTCGACGAGAACGGCGACCCGGTGCCGGCGATGAGCGTCGAGGAAGGCCTCGCGCGGCTGGTCGAGACGCTGCTCGACGAGCGGCCCGGCCCGTGGGACCGGGCCGTCGAGGCGTGGCACGAGCTGCTGCCCGACAGCCTGCTCGTCCGGCTGCTGCTGCACTCGGTGATGCTGGCGGTCGCCGCGGTGGCCCGCGTGAACGCCGGCTCGGGCGACCCGCTGTTGGAGCCGGAGATCGGTTCGACCGTCAACCCGACGCTGCTGCGCTCGCTCGGCCAGGCCTGGTCGCCCGGAGACCCGGACGACCACCCGGCCGGCTTCGTGCTGCGGGTGCACCGCGACGGCCTGGCCCGGCTCTACGAGCTGCTCCGCGAGCCGCCGCCGGATCTCCTGTCCGACGTGGAGCGTGCCCTGCGGTCCACCCTGGACACCGCGACCCACCGCGTCGACCCGTGGCTCACCGGGATGGCGGCGCGCCGGCTCGACCTGCTCGCCGCGAAGCCGGATACCCGGTTCCGGCTCGGCGTGTACGGCTGGGTGGACGGGCCGATGCTCGGCACGCCAGGCCCGACCGAGGGCGGGCTGCTGCACGCGCCGTCGCACGCGCAGGCGCTGACCGCGGTTGTGCTGCGGGACAAGCAGGTCACCGACCGGCTCACCGATCCCGCCGGCCGCGACCTGTGGTCGATGCAGCTGGAGTCCGACCGGATCCGGCTCGCCGAGGAGATGGCCGAGGAGGTCCGGGTCGGAGCGCACCTGCACGAGGCGCTCGGCCGGCAGGTGGAGCGGGTCGTCAGCGCCCACGCCGACGTGGCCGCGCTGCGCTCGCAGTTCCCGATGCGCGGCGGGCAGGCGGAGCCCGGCCGGGTCTGCTCCGGGCTCGCCGCGCTGAGCGCCCTCCTGTCCGCCGCGCCGCCGCTGCCGGTCTCCCCGGCGCAGAGAGAGCTGCTGGAAGGGCTGCGGGACGCACTCGACGCGTACGGGGACCTGCTGGTCGCGGAGGCCGTGCACCAGGTCGTGACCGGCCGGGCGGACCTCGCCGGCGCTGCGATGGACGCCGCCGCAGGGCTTGGCGCGCCGCCGACGCTCGCGTTCACCGAGACCCCGCTGACCGCCGACGGGCTTACGTCCGCGGTGGTGGCCGCGGTGCCGTACGTGGCACCGCTCGCCGGCGACGGAGTCGCGCCCGCACTCATCGCCGACGCCTCGGTGGCCGCGGCGGTCGCGGCGGCGACGGGTCCCGCCTCGGCGTGGACCTGGGGTCCGGTCACGCTCTCCGACCTCGGACTCGCGCCGGAGGACACGCTCGTGCTGTCGCCGGACCTGCTCTTGGCGATGGCGGCGTATCGGCTGGGTGCCCCGCCGGACGGCGGCACCGGGCCGGGCTGGCAGCGGCGCGCCCGCGACCTCGTCCGCGCGCTCGGCAGCCAGCCATCGCTCGCGAGCGACGTCGCGAGCACCGAGGACTCCGCCAGCGTCGCCGCTCTCGACGCCGCGATCCTCACCGACCTGCGCGCCCGGTACGCCGAGCTGCGCGACGAGGCGCAGCGGACGGTAGACGCGCTGGCCGCGGCGGCCGACACGCCGTCCCGGGTGGCGGCGCTGCGCCGGGCGCTGCGGTGGGGAGTCACGCCGATCGTCGGCAGGACCGAGCAGTCGGCGTTCCTGGCCGCGCTGCTCGACGGCGTCGAGCCGGCCGATGCGGGGCTGCTGCCGTCGCTCGCCGGCCGCGCCCACGACTCGCTCGCCGCGCGGCTGCAGGCCGCGCCGCCGATCGGCGCGCGGGAGCCGGTCGGCCGCGCGATCGCCGAGCTCGCCGCGCCCGAGGGCCACCTGGCCGTGCTGTCCGCAGTGCCACTCGGCACGCTGCGTGAGCTCAGCGGGCTGACCGCCGCCGCCGACCCGGGACTCGACGAGGAGTGGCTGCCGGTCGTCGCGGCGGTCCGGCCGCATGTCGCCCGGCTGGAGGCCGTGCAGCTCGCCGCGCTCGTCGGGGATGCACCGTCCCTGGCACCGACCTCGAGCGCGCCGGGCGACCACTGGCGTACGGCGGCGCTGGCCGACCTGCGGGCCTCGCGGACCGCGCCGGGCGGGAATCCGCGTGCGGCGCTGCCGCGGTTCATCGCCGGATACGGGCTCGGGGATGTGTGGTCGGCACAGCCCGACGTGCTGGTGGCAACCGGGCTCGTGGACAGCTGGAGTGAGTCGGTGCCGCGGTCCCGGCAAACCACGACGGCCGCGTTCGGGTTCAACGTACCGGCCGCGAGGCCGCCGCAGGCGATCCTGCTGGCGGTGCCGCCCGATCTCTCGGCGTCGTACGGGGTGGGGGCCACGACCGAGGGGCTCGTCGCGGTGCTCGCGGACACCCGGCTGCTCGCGCACGCGCGGGCCGGGCGGCCCGAGCACCTCGGCGGGCTGCAGGCTGCGGTGCCGACAGTCCTGCTCGAGGGCACAGGGCAGACCGGGTTCAAGGTTGAGGGGACGTCGTTCTGATGGCCGACCGCTACGACGTCCACCGCCGGATCGAGCCCGACCCGACCCGGCGCTCGCTGGCCGCCGGCTTCGCCGCGGGCGTGCACGACCCGGTGTGGTTCCTGTCCCGGCAGTGGCAGATGGGCGAGCACCAGGGCGAGAACGCGACCACGCCGGTGCTCGTGACGTTCTCGGCGTCGTCGTCGCCGGTGCAGCCCGCGCCGGACGACCCGGCCGGCGACCCGACGGTGGTGCCGGCCGAGGCGCTCGTCGAGTCCGAAACGGACAGCTGGTGGACTCTGGGACGGCGGGTGCGAGTGGGTGCTGCGCTGGACCTCGACCCGTCTACTGTGGACCCTGCCTACCTGCTGGTGGATCCGCCGCCGCCGTATGAGGGGCTGGCCGGTGCGCTCGACGGGCTCGCCGCCTGGCGGGATCCCGAGCCGCTGGGGCTCACCGCGACGGACTTCGCTGGGATTCCCGGTGTGCCGCCGTTGCGGTGGGACCCGGCGGAGCTGGTCTACACGGCCGAGTTCCCGGTAGGGGACACGACGCTCGCGCTGCCGCGGCACCGAGGCGGGCGGGTCGACTGGTTCTCCGGCTCCGGCGCAGGGCCGGTGTCGCTCGCCGCGGCGGCCGAACGGCGGGCGTACCCGGTGGCGTTGCACTACCCCGGCGCGCCGAACAGCCGGTGGTGGGAGATTGAGGACGCGGCGGTCGACATCGGCGGCTACCCGCCGGACAGCAGCCACGTCGCGACCACGCTGCTGCTGGAGCTGATTTCGACGCACGGCGACGACTGGTTCCTGTTCCCCGTCGATGCGGCCGCCGGGTCCGTGCTCACGCTGCCCTCGGTGGTTGTGACCGACTCGTTCGGTGACTCGTACGCGGTGGCGCCGCCGCCAGACTGGTACCTGTTCCGGACCTCCGGGCTCTCGCCGTCCTCACTGGTCGTGTGGCTGCGGGCGGTCACGCCCGTCGAGGAGGTACTGCTGGGCCTGGACGAGTACGCGAACCTGCTGTGGGCGGTCGAGCGGCGGCTCGACGGCCACGCGGTGCCGGCGCAGCCGCCGGCGTCCGTGCTGCCGCACGTGGAGCCCGCGTCCTACGTTTACGCCGCCGGGCGGGACGCGGCCGTGCACTGGCACCCGTACGAGGTCGACGACCGGCGCCGCTTCGTGCAGCGCCGGCTGGCCGACCCGTCCGGTCCCGACCTGGTCCTGTTGCCGGCGGCCGCAGCCGAGGTACTGCGCGTCCGCGGTCCCGGCGGCGAGACCGTCCATGAGATCGAGCCAGCCACGATCCCGTCGATCGGCGTCACGCTGACCCGCCGCCGCCGGTTGGCGCGCGACACGTCCGGCGCCCCGATCCTCTGGTCCCAGCGCCAGCGCACCCCGTTCCTCCGCCCACCCACGGGAGCGACCCGCTTCGACGTCCTGGCCGAGGACGCCCCGCCAGGCTAGAAGGCTTGGGCGGGCGAAGCCGCGAAGGATGGGTCAAGTTCTGGGTAGGCGGGTCAGGCTGCGAGGCCGGCGTGCTGGATGAGTTGGTCGACGGCTTTCTGGTAGGTGTCAGCTGCTTTGCGTAGTGGCGGTGGGTCGGAGCCTGTCAATCCCGGTGAGACATCAGGCGGCTTGGTCTGTGGGTAGCGTCTCCTCGGTCTCGATGATCGCTGGGGGCTGGTTGATCCATTATGGCCACGGCCGCGACGAGACCCGCGGTATCAAGGCCGCCACCGTCGCCCACCTCGACTTCCCGCACGCGGCCCAGGCGATCCGTATCCACCGCTGGCGCCGGGTGAAAGGCAGGCCGGCGACCCGCGAGACCGCCTACGGGATCACCAGCCTTACCTTCGAGCAGGCGCCGGCCACATTACTCGCGCTGTTCGCCCGCCAGCACTGGCACATCGACATCTGTTCATCAGACTGCACCTGTGAGTAGCCAAGAACCCGATCAGGGGCCGACAATCGGGCGTGAGGGGCTGCTGCGGCTGGTCGAGGTGGTTGAGCGGTTGCAGGCCCGTGGCCGGCAAGGAGGTGGGGCACCATGGACGGCGGAGACGACGGGCGCCCCAGATCCAGGCAGAGCCGGATGTGGCGAGTCTGTGGACGGGGCTGCCGGTGGCCAATCGCCGGACGGCGGTGTACTGGCTGGCGCTGATCGCTCGCAAGAGTCTGCCGTCGCGGAGCGAGGCGGCGAACCAGCAGGCCCCGGCGGCACCGAGCTCGGAGAGTGACCGGTGACCACGGTGATGCCGTGGGAGCGGTCGGGCGGCAAGGTGACCTGTCGCCATACCGACCGGCCGGCGGTGGTGTATGTGCGCCAGTCCACCCGCGGGCAGGTGCTGGGGCACGGTGAGTCGACGCGGTTGCAGTACGCGTTGGTGGACCGGGCCGTGGCGCTGGGCTGGACGGCGTCGCGGGTCCAGGTGATCGACGATGACCTGGGCAGGTCCGGGGCGAGCGCGGTCGACCGGGCGGGGTTCCAGCGGCTGGTAGCCGAAATCTCTTTGGGGCACGTCGGGCTGGTACTGGGCACGGAGATGTCGCGTCTGGCACGCTCGGGGAAGGACTGGTACCAGCTGATCGAGTTGTGCGCGCTCGGTGGTGCGCTGCTGGCGGACGTCGATGGCGTGTACGACCCGGCCGAGTACAACGACCGGTTGCTGCTGGGGTTGAAAGGGACGATGTCCGAGGCCGAGCTGTATCTGATCAATCAGCGGATGCAGGCCGGGCGGGTGAACAAGGCCCGCCGCGGCGAGTTGGCCATCGCGCTGCCGGTGGGGTATTGGCGTCGTCCGTCGGGCGAGGCGGTGCTGGACCCCGATGAGCAGGTGCAGTCCGTGGTGCGTCTGGTCTTCGCGAAGTTCGCCGAGCTCGGTTCGATCCAGGGCGTGATGCGTTTCCTGGTCGAACACGGCATCCAGATCGGGATCCGGGCCCGCTCGGGCTCCGACAGGGGCGAGCTGGTGTGGAAACGGCCAGCCCGCGCCACCCTAACCTGCATGCTCGGCAGCCCGATCTATGCCGGGGTCTACGTGTATGGGCGGCGGCGGGTCGATCCTTCCCGCCGCCGCCCCGGGCATCCCAAGGCCGGGCTGCGGCGGATGGAGCGCGCCGAGTGGCTGGCCTGGATCGAGGACGCGTTGCCCGCCTACATCACCGTGGCGCAGTACGAGGCCAACCAAGCCCGCCTGGCCGCGAACCAGCCACACGCCGACGTGCCCGGCGCGGTGCGCTACGGCCCGGCGCTGCTGGCGGGGCTGCTGCGCTGCGGCCGATGCCGCCGCCGGATGACGGTGGCCTATCACATCGACGCCGGTAAACCCCGCACCAGCTACAACTGCACCGGAGCCGGCGCCGACTACGGCGGCCCGCACTGTCAGCACCTCAGCGGCCGCTGTCTGGACACCTTCATCACCGCCCGGCTGCTGGCCGCGCTGACCCCGGCCGCCGCACAGGTCAGCATCGCCGCAGCCGAACAGCTCCATGCCGACCGGGCCGCGCTGAACAAGATCTGGACCCAGCGGCTGGAACGTGCCCAGCAGGCCGTGGACCACGCCCGCCGCTGCTATCAGCTGGCCGAGCCCGAGAACCGCCTGGTGGTCCGCCAGCTGGAAGCCGACTGGGAACAAGCCCTGGCCCACCACCGGCAGCTCACCGAGGACTGGCACCGCTTCCAGCACACCGCCCCCGTGCCCTTGACCGCCCCTGACAAGCAGGCCATCGCCGCCGCGGCAGCCGACCTGCCCACCCTCTGGAACGCACCGACCACCGACAACGCCGACCGCAAGCAGATCATCCGCGCCGTCATCGACGAAATCATCGTCACCGTCCGTGGCCGCAGCGAACTGGTCGACGTCACCATCTGCTGGGCCGGCGGGATGACCACCACCGGGGTGCTCCGCCGCCTCCTCCAACGCTTCGAAGACCTCAGCTACTACCCCCAGCTCACCGCCCGCGTGATCGAGCTCACCCGCCGCGGCCTGGATCCTCGCCAGATCGCCGATCAGCTCAACACCGACGGTTTCCGCCCCGCCCGCGATGACGGCCCGATCCGCTGGCGACTGGTCGACCAGGTCCTGCGCCGCGCCGGACACCCGATCACCCACCACCACCGGCCACTGCCCGTCCACCCCGACGAGGCACCCGGCGCACACGAGTGGTGGCTCGCGGATCTAGGTCTGT
>NZ_CDWRCK010000141.1:5617-11642 GCF_977927595.1 Frankia sp. CcWB3 | reverse complement strand
GATTCCCATCGGCCCTCCGCTGCATCGTTGCGTGAAGTGGGTCACAACTTTGCAGCCGGCGAAGGGTGGTTGCACCACTCCTAAGGGTGGCTGGGAGATGGAAATCGGGTGGTTAAACGCAATACTGTTGGCCCAAGGCCACGTCGGCCTCGCCGGTAGTCCTATCTAGTAGTTTCACGAATACCATAGGTTACACCCAAGGGCTATTCTCCTGGTTGATCGGGCGCGGGATCCGGCGTGTCGAGGCCGGGCGCTCCCCACAGGGGAAACCAGCGGGACAGGTCCGGTTCGATCGGGAGCTCACCCGCCAGCACCTCCCGTACCTCCAGCTCGGCCGGATTGTCCCGGCGCTGGTCACCGGCCGGCACGAACGGGTACCAGGTGCCGCGTTTGTAAAGGTAGATCAGCCCCATCTGCCGGCTGCCGTCGGTGAACCCGACGACGGTGCACAGCAGCGCCGGGCCGAAACCGGCGTCGCGCACCGCGGCATTCGCCGCGTGCAGGTCGGTGACCAGGCCAGCGAGGTCCTGCTCGCCGTCCTGCTCGCCGGTCCGTCGCAGCAGCCAGCTGTACCCGAAGCTGTCCGTGCGCCGCTCGTACCGGCCGCCGTCCAGGCTCAGCAGCCGGTCGATCTCCTGCGCTACCCCGGTGAACGCGCCGCCGGACGCGGGTTTGACGCAGACCGCCCCGGCCCCGGTCGGCCGCCATGAGCTGGCGGCCTGCAGGGTGACGGCGGCGGCCGGGAGCGTGAACAGCCGGTCGAGGTCCGGCGGGGCGGGCCGGGTCCGGCCGAGAAGCACGTCGAGGATCCGCATGGTCCGGCCTACTTTCTACCCGGGTCACCGAACTACCCGGGCTCACCGGACTGGGCGGCCAGCCGGGCAAGCTGGGCCAGGCGGGCATCCAGCGGCGGGTGGGTCGAGAACAACGAGGACAGGCTGACGCCGTTCGCCAGCGCAGGGGCGAAGAAGAAGGCGTTGAACGGTTCGGCGGCCCGCAGGTCGCGGGTCGGGATCCGGGAGATCTCGCCGGTGACCTTGGTGAGCGCGGCGGCGAGTGCGGCCGGCTGGCCGGTGAGGATCGCCCCGGACCGGTCGGCGGCGAGCTCCCGGTACCGCGACAGCGCCCTGGTCAGCAGGAACGACAGCGCGTAGACGGCGGCGGAGACGACCACCACGACGAACACGACGAGGGCGCCGCTGTCCTCATCATCGCCGTCGCCGTCGCCGTCGCCGTCATAGCCGTCGGACCGACCGAAGCCGCCGGCCATCCCGGAGTAGAGACCGAATCGGGTGACCAGACCGGCGAGCACCCCGAGAAACGACGCGACGGTCATGACGGCCACGTCCCGGTGCGCGACGTGGGACAGCTCGTGGGACAGCACCCCCTCCAGCTCGTCGGCCTCCAGCCTGCGCAGCAGCCCGGTCGTCACGCAGACGACGGCGCGTTTCGGGGTCCGGCCGGTGGCGAACGCGTTCGGCAGGTCGGTGCCCACGACCGCCACCGCGGGCTTCGGCAGGTCGGACAGCGCGCAGAGCCGGTCCACGACGCCGTGCAGCCGCAGCTCCTGCGCCGGGCTGACGATGCGCCCACCGGTCGCGTACAGCGCGAGGCGGTCCGAGAACCAGTACTGGGCGGCGAGCAGCCCGCCGGCGATCAGGACAACCAGGACCGGTGACACCCCGACAGCGATCAGGACGGCGATGAAGGCGACGTAGACCAGCCCGAGCAGGAAGACGGTCAGCACCATCCGGGCCGACAGTCCCTGGTCCGGGGCGAACCTCCGCGGCGCACGCGTCACCATCATCATCGTCACCTCACCATCGTCACCTCGTCGGCCGGGGCTCAGCCGCCGGGAATCAGGCCTTCCTCGCCGAGCAGCCCGCGGACCTCCGCCAGCCCGGTGCCGGCGCGCGGCAGCACCAGCTCCGATGGCTCCAGCCGGTCCGCCGGCACCGCGCGGCCGCGCGTCCGGACCCGTTCGAGCAGCCTCGTCAAGGCTTCCTGGAACGCCGGCTCGTCCCCGGCCTCGACGGCCGCCAGCAGCACGTCATCCAGCTCGTTGAGGGCCTCCAGGTCGGTGGCGGGCAGGTCGAACTGGCCCTCACCCAGAATGCGCACGATCACGGCTGCTCCTCCGGTCGAGCAGCGTCGGCCGGCTGGCGGCCGCCGATCGCCCGCGCGGGCATGGCGCTTTTGATCTCGGCCAGATCCCGATCGATGTCGGCGGTCACGGACAGCCGGTCCAGCTCGGCCTGGATGTCGTCGCGCGGGCCACCGGCCGCCGTCTCCAAGGCTCCGGAGGCGAGTAGTTCGTCGATCGCGCCGGCCCTGGCCTGCATCTGCTCGGCTCTGTCCTCGGCCCGCTGGATTGCCAGGCCGACGTCGCCCATCTCCTCGGAGACCCCCGCCAGCGCCTCGCCGATCTTCGTCTGCGCCTCCGCCGCGGTGTACGTCGCCTTCACCGTCTTCTTCCTGGTCCGGAACGCCTCGAGCTGGGCCGCCAACCGCTGCGCCGCCAGCGTCAACCGGTCCGCCTCCGCCCGCAGCGATGCATGCTGCTCCCGCAGCTCCTCCAGCTGCGCGGCCACCCCGGCCCGGCGGCCGAGGGCCTCCCTGGCCAGGTCGTCGCGGCCCGCGGCGACCGCCTGGCGGGCCTGCCCGGACAGCCGCTCGGCGGACGCCCGTAGCTGTTCGACCTGGAGCTCCAGCCGCTTCCGGCTGGTAGCGACGTCCGCTACCCCGCGGCGGACCTGCGCCAGCAGCTCGAGCTGCCGGGCGTAGGAATAGTCGAGAACCTCACGCGGATCCTCGGCGCGGTCCAACATCCTGCTGGCCTTGGCCCGGAACACCAACGCCAGCCGCCTGCTCAGGCTCATCGACGCCTTCCCTCCCCCGATCCCGTCGGTCCCTCTCCGATCCCGCCGGTCAGCCGACGGTCAGCCGCTGGCCTGTGCTGGGGGAATGCCCCCGGCGCCGCCGTCCACACGACCGGCGATGGTCTGATCCGTCCCGGGCCTGTTCGCCGCCCGGCTACGGCACCGCTGGCCGGCTACGGCAAGTTACTCGCGCGCTCCTACGGTCTCGGGGCCTACCGACCGGTGCACCAATTCGTCGTGGACGCCTGTGCCGCGCAGCATCCTGGCGGCACAACTCGCCGCGAAGTCCAGGCAGTCGCGCTGTGCCTGATGCCGCGCTGTGCCTGTTCGTCGAGGACGGTGTTGACCCGCAGGCCGGTCCCATGCTGCGCAAACGGATGATGGCGTACCGTCCGGACTTCCGCTGGCTCGAACCCCCGCCGCGGCATGGTCTGGTCACCGCCTGCCGGAAGTGCCGCCGTGCCCCCAGCGCCTCCCGCGTCCGGGGTACCCGGGGTACGGCCGGTCTACCGGCAGTCGGGAGGGTGACGTCGGCTTGCCCCGAGCACGGGGCGGTCCGGCGGCCGGCCGAGGGCCCGGGGTCTGATCCGTCGGGGTCGGAGGAGCGACGCCAGGGCCCGGTCTAATCCGGGGCCTCCAGCATCGGCAGATGGCCGCCCGGGATCTCGACGGGCTCGACGCCGAGCGACGTCCTCGCCCCGGCCCGCTCGGACTCGATGTCGAACAGCTCGTCACCGGTGGCACAGACGATCATGGCGGGGATGGCGGCGCGGGTACAGCACCGCGATCGCCGTCCGTGGATCCCAGGCGCTGGTGCCGTCGGGGCGCGTCGGCGGCCCCCATCGAATGCCCGACGACCACGATCGATCCGGCGGTCCCGGGAGCCCCTGGTCCGGCGGCCACGATGGCCGCATCGAGGGCGGCGAGCGCCGGGCGGATGCGTTCCTCGTACGTCGTGGCCGGGTTGTGCAACGGCAGGTCCGGTGCCACCACCCGATGTCCCCGCGCCCGCAGTTCCGCTCCGAGGGGCTCCCAGCACGTGGCGTCGTGCCAGGCTCCGTGCAGCAGGCAGAACAGAGCCACGACCCGAGGCTATCCAGCCGGTGGCTCGCGCGCGGGTCCCACGGTCCGCCTCGCAACCCACGGTCCGCCTCGCAACCCACGGTCGCCGCCTTTCTCGAGGCGGGCCGCAGGCTTCCGGCAAACTACCGGACGCGATGAGTCTGACCACGATCATTCCCCTTCTCACGACGGACCGGCTCGTCCTGCGGCCCATCCACAACGACGACGTCGCCGGCTACACCGAGATCTGGTCCGATCCCGAGTTCACCCGCTACTTCCACCGGCCGACCGACCCGGACGGCGTCTGGCATGCCCTGGCCGGCTGCATGGGCTGCTGGATGCTGACCGGCGTGGGTCCGTGGTCGGTCGTCGAGAAGGCGAGCGGGCAGCTCGTCGGCCAGGCGGGGCTGTGGACCGAACCCGGGTGGCCGGGCGTCGAGGCCGTCTGGTTCCTGCGCCGGGACCGCTGGGGGCGCGGCTATGCCACCGAGGCCGCCACCGCGGCACTGACCTGGGTGTTCGCCCAGCGCCCCGACCTCACCGAGGTCGTCTCGGCCATCGTCCCGGCCAACACCGCGTCCGTCCGGGTCGCCGAACGCCTCGGCATGACGTACGTCCGCAGCGAGTTCCTCCACGACGAGGCCCATGCCGTCTACGCGGTCAGCCGGGCCGGCTGGATCACCCCGACCACTCGACGGCAGGCTTACGGATAATCCGCGACGGACCCAGTCGTTATGCTGCGGGCATGACCGCCATGGCGCCCTCCCGCGCCGGACCAGACCTGTCGTTCCTGCTGGACCGCGCCGGCCATGCCCTGCGGACCCGGATGGCGGCCGCGCTCGCCGAGATCGGTCTCACCGCACGCATGCACTGCGTGCTGGTGCATGCCCTGGAGGAGGAGCGCACCCAGATCCAGCTCGCCGAGATCGGCGACATGGACAAGACGACGATGGTGGTCACCGTCGACGCCCTGGAGAAGGCCGGCCTCGCCGAACGTCGGCCCTCCGCCAGGGACCGGCGGGCTCGGATCATCGCGGTCACCGAGGAGGGCGCGCGGATCGCCGCGCGGAGCCAGGAGATCGTCGATCGGGTCCACGAGGAGGCGTTGGCGGCGCTTCCCACCGAGGAGCGGGAGGTCTTCCCGCGGGCGATGAACCGCCTGGTCGAGGGGCATCTGGCCGGACCGGCGGAGAGCCCTCAGCCGGTCCGGCGGGCCCGCCAGCGGGCTCAGTAGCCACGAGGTAGCCACGAGGTAGCCACGAGAAGGATCGTCTACCACAGACTCGTCTATTGCGGTCCTATCTACTACGGTCCCTTCTGTTGCCTCACCCGACAGGAGAGTCCGTGTCCGCTGCCCCCACGCCCGCCACGCCTTCCACCGCCGCCGTACCCTCCACCCGCGCCACGCCCGCCAGGCGTTCCGCGCCACGGTCGCGCTGGCTCGCCCTCGGCGTGCTCGCCACCAGCATGCTGACGATCATTCTGGACGGCAGCGTCGTGACCGTGGCGATGCCGGCCATCCAGAGCGACCTGGGCTTCTCACCCGTGGGCCTTAGCTGGGTCGTCAACGCCTACGCAAGTAGTACGTTATAGCATCATCGTATGGAATTTCCTTCGTTGCTCCCCTTGCCCGAATGGCCCGATGCCGAGCCGGCCCTGTGGTACGGCCGGATGTCCGATGTCGACAATGACGCACGTATCCCGGACCAGTTCGCCCGAGGTCAGCGTTACGCGCGGCTGACGGGTGAGTACTGGATAGCCCGGGCGTGGGCCGATGACGGGATTTCCGCCTGGCGTGAGGATGTGGTCCGGCCGGAGTTCGAAGGCTTCCTTACGACGCTACGGAGTCGAAATGAAATAACTTGCGCGTTTCGAACCCTCCACAGGCCTGTGACCTGCGATGATGCTCTCGATCGCGTATTTGTTACTTCATTACGTCCCCTACGAACGGGAAAGCACCGGGTTGTGGTGGCGTGGGAGGAGAGCCGGATTACCCGTGACCCGGTGGTCGGCGCGGAGTTCGGCAAGATCATGCAGCGGGTCAGTGGCCGACTAATCGTCACTGATGGTGAGAAGGCCACGAC
>NZ_CDWRCK010000141.1:0-5073 GCF_977927595.1 Frankia sp. CcWB3 | reverse complement strand
GGTTCGAAACGCGCAAGTTATTTCATTTCGACTCCCTACGACTTCCGCAGGCAGCGGGACCGCGATGCCTGGCATGGCGCGGTCGGGAAGTCGGTCAGCGATTCCGGGCTGAAGTCGGAGCTGATAAAGCGGAAGTTGGATGCCAAGCGGGAGGCCCGGGAGTTCCTTGGTGGCCCGGTCGGCTTCGGCTGGTCTCAGACGATCAGCCGGAAGGGCAAGAAGATCGTGACCGAGTGGTCGGTCAACGAGGAGCAGGCCCGTTGGCTACGCGAGGCATCACAGCGGATCCGGGAAGGTGAAGCCGTACTCAAGGTCGCGGACGACTTCTATGACCGTGGTCTACGCATTCCGCACCGGCGGACCAGGCCCGACGACACCATGAAGACCGGCACCCTGACACGGGCCAGTCTGACAGCGATGCTGCGTAACCCGCGCATCGCTGGACTGTTCGCAACGGGAAACGTCCACCGCGGGTGGACCGTGGTCGGTCCGATGGCGAACTTCCCTGCCATCCTCACGGAGGAGGAGTGGCGGGAGACCTGTGCGGCGTTGGAAGCCGTGAAAACCCGCAAAGGCACCGGAACGGCCGTCAAACACGTGTTCGCCGGCTACTATGTGTGCCACACGTGCAAGCGATCATTGATCAGGAACTCTCCCCGCGCGTACGCGCTGTGGCGGCATCGTCTCGGTAAGAGCCGTGAGCATGTCGAGTGTGACCAGTCGTTCCACATCAACGCCGCCGATGCCGACGGCCTGATGACCCGCCTGGTGGATGCCTACCTTGTGCGCCGGGACTGGGAGAAGGCGGGTGAGGTCGCCGACACCGAGGAGTTGAAGGCCGAACGGACCGAGAAGGAACAGGAGCTTGCCGACCTCCCCCGCGCCATCACGGCCAAAGAGATCAGTCTGCGGTTGGGTGGCCAGGTCGAAGCCCAGATCGAGGCCCGGCTACGGGAGATCGACGCCGAGTTGGCCCGCCGGGCGCGTCTCGTGACCGTCCTGGACGGCCAGGAGGCACTACGGCTATGGCGTAACGGCACCCTGACGGAGAAACGCCGCGCCCTGTCGACGATCATTGAACGGATCATCGTAATTCCCGGGAAGGATCTTCCGTTGCGTGACCGGTTGGACCCCCAATGGCGCAATCCCAGCCCTGCCTAGCCACCGCCGTTCCGCGTGGGTTTCGGCGCGAGCGCGGTCACGATCGCCGCCGCCATCAACGCCGAGGGTTCCGGCGCCCGCGTGAGCTGAGCGGCGATCCACCGCGCGTCCGCCGCCGCCTCACCGTCCACGTCTGACACGGCAGGCTCACCGGCCGCCCCCGCGTCCACCCCGAGAGCACGCCGAGCGCCCCGCGCCGACGCGCGTTCCGTCTTCCCGGTATCCGCCGGAATCGTGGCCACCACCACCGATGAAGGAACATCGGAACCTACGGTGCTCATCGTCCGGCCCGCCAGGTGCCCACCGGGCTACCAGCCGCCCGAGACGGCGGCAGGCCGGGCGGGTCAGCACCGTAGGTTCCGAGATACAGCTCACGGGCCGTATAGGTCCAGGTGCCGAGCACGATCGTGTTCTCGTCTCCGTCGGCCCGGCCGAAGGCATCCACCGGGATCCGGCCCGCCATCGCCGCGCCGATCGTGCGGGACCACACCCGCCGTACCGTCCGCAACGCGGTGAACGTCGTCGAGTAGGCCCACGATTTCGTCAACCAGCGGCCGCCGAACCCCGCTTGGTGAGACCAGCGGATCAGTCGCGGGACATCGCCGGAGTCACGGCCGAGCGCCGCATCCAACGCCGCCGCGAACGTCGGATCGTGGCCGAGCCGCCAGCAGGTCTCCACCAACCGCCGCAGGTGCGGGTGCAGGGTCAGCCGTGCCAGCACGGCCAGCGACCGCACCGGATGATCCAACGCCCCGCCGGCCGCCGCCGACTTCGTGATGTACTTCGCCAGGTAGTTGCTGACCCGCCCGACCTCGGTGGACCCGTCGAGCGCGATACGCCGGATATCGACCTGAACACCCCAGCGCACCGCCCACCCATCCCCGGCACCAACGCCGGCGTCGAGGGTGCCCGCGTCCGGATCGGGAGCAGCCACCGCCACCGACCCGACCACGCCCCGCAGAGCGTCCGCGACCAGCTCACCAGCAGCCCACGCCGGAGGAGCCGAGCCGGGAATCATCCTCGCGGTGCCGCTCATGACAGCCCGCTGGACGGCCGTGAGGGCACAGTCCGCGTCGGGGGTGGCAGGCCCCGCACCGAACCGGTTTTCCCACCGTGTTGGCGCCGTGAGTGCACCGGGCCGAACGACGGCGCGGTCAGGGTGACGAACCACGCTGGATGCCCGGTCACCGTCTCCGGCACACCCTTACCACCCGCGAGCCCGGCCAGGACCAGCCGCCGCGCGTCCCGCTTGTAGACCGCAGAGCAGGCCGGGAACAGCCACCCGCGACCGGCCGGTTTTCGGGCAAGCTCACGCCCACGTCCACGGAAACCAGCGCGTCCTTTCACCGCGCAGGCGCAGCCAGCCCGGACGAACCCACAGGCCGGCCGCAGCACCACACGGAAACGAGAACGAGACAGAAAAAGACCGGAAGATCGGCAGCGGCGGACCTCAGCCGCCGGCCAGACCTACCCGGTCAACCCGTGAACGAGACAAACCCTGAACATCGACAGGACACGCCATATGCGGCACTCTGCACCCCAGACGGAACGTCAACACGACTGGACGCGAACCACGAGGACACGTGGCCCACGGTGCAGCAGCCCGAGCCCGGTCCGTGCCGCTCCCAGGCGGCTCACATGTGGACAGCCCGTCTATGTGGCGTACTGCCTTACATGGTGCAGGGACCGTAGCCCCTCGAATGCCACCATCTACTATACCTATGTCCGGGCGAAGGTTCCACCTTTTTGAATGAATCGGCGAACCATCGAACCTACCCCGGAGGATCAAGACCCTGCCCCTACAGGTCCCGGCACCGACCAGGCAGCCGCCCCAGGCCAACGGGGCTGTAGAGCCCAGCGGGCCGGGACTCTCCCGCCCGCTGGGTCGGTCTCTTCAGCTATCCCGCCGCTTCCTCCTGGACGTAGCGGGCCAGCACGGCTTCGATGCGGTCGACTAGCCGGAAGTCCAGGTCGGTGATCCGCTGCCCGGCGCTGTAGGTGGTGAGACTGAACGTCAGTTCTCCCCAGCGCAGTTCGACGTCCGGGTGGTGCTCCAGTTCCTTCGCGGACTCGGCCACCGTGCCGAGAGCTTCGATCGCGGCGTAGTACTCCACGGGGAACGTCTTGTGGATCTCTTCGCGGTCGGTGGCCTTCACCCATCCGTCCAGCGCGGCCAGGCGTCGGGTGACTTCCTCGGCCGGTAGCGGGTCGCGCAGTCCCACGCTCGTTGTCCCTTCCTACAGTGTCGCCGTCCCTTCCTACAGTGTCGCCAGCAGAGCTTTGACCTGTCGTCCGGTCTCATGGTCATGCCATGGCGTGAGGTGGCGCCAAACGCCGTGGAGCTCCTGCCGTAGCCGTGCCGAACTGGTCTCCCTGGCGACGGTGACCGCGTGCGTCACCGCGTCCGCGGCGGCCTCTGGGTTCCCGGCCTGAGCATGCGAGGTGGCCTGCCGTGCCTGGTAGACGCCCTTGTCCCGGCGGGCCGCGGCGGGCAGGGCAGAGATGACCTGCTCCCACAGCGGCAGGGCCTCGAGACCGAGACCGAGACGATTGTAGCAGGTGGCCCGCTGCACCTCGATGTAGCCGGGGGTGCGCCGGCAGGTGTTGAACCATGGGTAGTCGTCATCGACGCGGACCAGCAGCGCGGCGGCCTTGTCCAGGGCGTAGTCTGCGCCGCGCCGGTCGCCGATGAGGGCGTAGCCGTGGGCTGTCTGCTGCATCGCCTGTACCCGGACCTTCGCACACAGGCCGTTCTCGTCCGTCAGGGCCGCGCTGGTCAGGTCGAGGGTGCCGGGTCCGTCCTGCTGGTCAGTACAGATCATCGCCTTGTTCGTCAGGGTGTGCCGGACGAGCTGGGTGTCTCCCACCCGGTGAGCGAGTTCGAGAGCCTGGTTCGCCCAGTGCGACGCGCTCACGAGGTCCCCGGCATCCTGGTAGAGCCAGGTCGTCAGGCCCGCGTAGGCGACGCTCGTGCGCAACAGGGCGTGCCGTTCAGGGCTCCGGGCCACACGCAGGAACTGCCGGATGAGTTCCTGCTGCACCAGCACCGACGGAATCACGGTGTGCGGCCCCAACGCGGCATCGGCCCGGTAGTAGCCGTCAAGCTGAGCCGCCAGATACTCGATGGCCTCAGGCGCAACCTGCTGATACGACGCCAAGGGCATGACCGCGCCCCCAACCAGGAACCCGGCACCGCTTCCCGCGAGGAACGTGCGCCGGCCGATGGCCACGATGACCACCTCCCCTACGTGTGCGATCACCCGGTACGGGTCGGCCGGCGGACCCGCACTGTCTGCTGGCGGTACCCCGAGGATGCCGGGAACCGCCGGTGCGGTTGGCGAGACCACCGGGGCAGGGGCGAGAGCCGCCTCGCTGGCGCGTGGCCGTGGGAGCTTGAACCACAGCGTGTCTTCCGGGATGCGCAGGACCTCGGCCCACCGGATGAGCTTCGTAAGGTCGGTCACCGGCTCACCCGACTCGATGCGGCTCAACTGGCTCTGAGTGATGCCCATCCACCCGGCCACCGTCTCCTGAGACAGGACAACGGTGTGATGAGGGTGGTTGCGGTAGGCCGCGATCACCCGGCCCATGTGCCGCTCATCGAGGGCGTCCCGAAGCTGATCGGAGGCGGTCCAGAATTCGACCGGCACCTCCGACGCAGCCGTGCCACGTTCCCGAGCCCGGCGCTGGCAGGGCCCACACGATCCCCGGTCGTTGTCCCGGGCAAGGCGGGTGCCACACCGGCAGTAGCGAGAATCGTCTACCTGGTCACTCATCGCAGTGACGCCCCTTCGTGACCTCCCAGGCCCGGATCGTGCTCACGCAGTCTATCCAGCGCCGCGGGCCGCTCAATACCTGCGACGCATGGCGCCCATGCATTCCACGTCTAGTACTCCAACCCGACTTTTGTGA
>NZ_CDWRCK010000140.1:0-11277 GCF_977927595.1 Frankia sp. CcWB3 | reverse complement strand
ACAGACCTAGACGGGACGGGTCTGCTGCTCGATGTACTGGCGGACGGCGGTCAGCGGCGCCCCGCCGACCGATCCGGCGAAGTAGGAGCCGGACCACAGCCGGTTCGCGCGCCAGTAGTGGCGGGCCAGTTCAGGGAACTCCTGGCGCATCCGCCGGGACGACACTCCCTTGAGGCTGTTGACCAGCCGGGATAGTGCGACCTTCGGCGGGTAGTTGACGAGCAGGTGGACGTGTTCGCCTTCGCCGTTGAACTCGGCAAGGTCCGTTTCGAAGTCGGCGCACACCGCCCGCATGATCTCTTCCAGTCGGGTCAGGTGCCCGTCCTCGAAGACGCGGTGCCGGTATTTGGTCACGAAAACCAAGTGGGCGTGCAGCGCGAAAACGCAGTGCCTGCCAGTACGGATGTCGAGATCGCTGCCCATAGGCCAATGGTAGGCTCGATCTGCGCAGCTTCGGTACAACTTCCGTCTCGACCCGTCGCCGGGTCAGAGGGCGGCGCTGTCCCGGACATTCGGCTGCGCCCGGGTCGTGTTCAACGACGGGCTGCGGCTGCGGCAGGAAGCACACACCGCCGGGTTGCCGTACGTGTCGGATGGGGAACTGTCGAAGCGAGTCATCACCGAGGCGAAGAAGACCCCGCGACGGGCGTGGCTCGCCGACGTGTCGGCGGTGGTGCTGCACCAGGCGGAAGAAGGCTGTCGTCAAGGTGGCACGGGTGCACGCCCACGTTGCCGACGCCCGACGGGACTGGCAGCACAAGCTCTCCACGACGATCATCCGCGAGAATCAAGCGGTGTACGTCGAGGACCTGTGCGTGGCCGGTCTTGGCCGGACCCGGCTGGCCCGGTCGGTGTACGACGCCGGCTGGTCCCAGTTCATCGCGATGCTGGAGTAGCAAGGCCGCGCTGCAGGGCCGGGTATTCGCGAAGGTCGACCGGTTCTTCCCGTCGTCGCAGGTCTGTTCGGCGTGTGGGGTGAAGGACGGGCCGAAACCACTGGCGGTCCGGTCGTGGGCGTGCCCGGCCTGCGAGGTCGTCCACGACCGGGACGTGAACGCGGCACGGAACATCAGGGCCGAAGGGCGCAGGGTCGCCGCCGGGCAGGCGGAGACCGTAAACGCCCGTGGAGCGCGGGTAAGACCGGCCTCCGTGCCGGCACCGCGCGGCGAAGCGGGAACCCACCCGAAGCCCACGCCCACAGCGGCGTAGCAGGCGGGAACCTCCGCCCTTCAAGGCGGAGAGGATGTCAATCCGGGTCGATCTCGCAATGCCGCCGGAGCCGGAGGATGAGCAGCAGAATCACGAGCAGAACCGCCAGCCCGGCGGCGGACCCCGCTGCCCGCGGGTTGTCGGCGGCCTTCTGCCGGCCAGCCGTGAGGGCGCTGCCCGCGGTGTCGCGCACCTGGCCGGCCTTCGCCGCCACCTGCGGGTGCGCCTCGATCTGCTTGTGCACAGTCTGCGTGGCCGTACCCGCGGCGCTGCCGGCCGTCGCGCGGGCCTTCTGCGCGGTCACGGCGAGCTGCGGGTGGGCGTCGAACTGCCGGCGTACGGTGGCCTTCGCCTGATCCGCCGTGTCTCGGGCCTTTTCGGCCGCGATCTCCGTCGTCGCCGCGACCTTCGGGCGGACCGCCTCGGTCGCCGTGGTCACCCGGCGTTTGATGTCCTGTGCGGTGCGACCGGCGACCTTCTGCGGGCTGACCCGGTCGGAGAGCTGGTCGAGGTCGCTGCCGAGCCGCGCCCGGGTCGCCTCGATGTCGGACCGGATCTCATCCGGACTCGTGCTTGTCACTGCGAACCTGACCTTTCTGATGCTTCTGCCGGTGGTTCCGCGGAAACACGGGGCGGTGGGCGGCACGGGGAGTGGCGACACGGGGTAGTGGGCGGGTGAACGAACCCGCGGTGGTGGGGGAGGGACTACCCGCGGCGGCCCTGCGCCCACTGGACGTCCTCGCGCAGCGTCTCCACGGTCTGCGCCGGAGTGGGGTGGACCGCGCGCACGGTGGAACGACCCCTCAGGGCCAGCACGGCCGCGACGGCACCGAGGACGACGGTGATGATGAGGGCGGCCCAGCCCAGCGCCATCACCTCACCCAGGCCGAACATGACGGCCAACAGGGCGAAGAGCAGGACGAAGTAACCGGCGCCGCCCGCTGCGGCGAACATGCGGGCGCCCTTGCCGGCCTTCTTCACCTCCTCGCGCATCTCGACCTTGGCGAGGGCGACCTCCTGGCGGAACAGCGTGGAGATATCCGAGACGACGTCGGACACCAGTTCCCCGGTCGATTCGCGGTCCCCGGTCGTGCTCCCGGCGGCCGGCGGGGCCGGCGCGGTCCGGAGAGCCTGGGTGGCATCCGATGAGGTCCGCACCCGTGCACCATCCACGTACGGGGCGCTATCGTCCGGGTAGGGAATACCGGTCGTTCCCGACTGCCGCCGGTGTGCACTCCTCATGGGTTCTCCTCGCGGCTTCTCCTAGCGGGCGTCCGCGTAGCCGCACCCGCAGAACAACGTACGATCTGCGGATTCCCTCGGATCGGCGGCTTAACCCCGGCAGTCGCGCCACCTGGGACGAATTACCGTTTTGTCCGTTTTCCGCCGGACTCTCGCGCCCGCGGCCGGCGCACCCGGTCGTCAGTCCACCCGTTCCTGCGGGGAGGAGTGCTCCCAGTCGGCGAGGATCGTCCGGATCCCGGTAACCAGCAGCAACGGCTGATCGAGCATGACGTGATGGCCGGCGAGCGGGATCTCGATCACCGGTGCCACCCGCCCGAGCAGGTTGTACATCTGGACGCCGATGTCGGGGGTGAGCAGGCCCTTCTCGGCCCGGAAGAGTGCGACCCGGCAGTGCACCTTGCGTAGTACCTCGGGCGACGGGGTCCGGTTGCCGAACACCTTCGGGTCGAACTTCCACGTCCAGCCGCCCTGGACCGACCCGATCGAACCCCGGGCGACGTGATCGATGATGAACGGCAGCACGTAGGGCTGCTCCGGCACCGCCCGGAACCGGGCCAGCGCGTCGGTCGCCGTCGGATACACCCGCAGCGGGCCGAACGCCGTCCGGTCCCGGGCCGCCCGTTCCTCCGGGGTGAACTCCTGCACGGGGGAGTCGACGACGACGATGCCGGCGACCCGGTCCGGGTACTCCGCGGCGGTAGTGATCGTTACCCAGCCGCCCATGCTGTGCCCGATGATGATCGGGGGCGAGGTGACCTCGGCGTGGTCGATGACACCGATCACCTCGGCCGCCCAGGTACTGAGCGAGTAGTCCTCGCGCCGGTCGCTGTCACCGTGGCCGGACAGGTCCAGCGCGATGACGCGGTACTCCCGCGGGATCATCGGCGCGATGTGGTCCCACCAGCCCGCGTGGGCGGCACCACCGTGGACCAGCACGATCGCCGGCCGACTGCCTCTGCCCCAGCAGCGGTAACTGATAGTCGCGCCCGCCACCTCGGTCTCGTGCCGCTCCGGTCGGTGGTCAAGGGCGGCCTCGAACCAGGCCGGTGCTTCATCATCCATCCCAGGTCTCTGCCGTTCGGTTCGTCGGGCGGGTGGCTCCATCGTCGCCGGCCGGCGACGTGTCCCACCCCTGATACAACACCGCCAGGCCTGCGTTCAGGCCGTTCGTGGCCGTGTTGTCGGATTGGCGATGAGACGACCACCGCGGGGCGGCGATCATGTAATGCTGGACCGGCCTGCGTAGATGCGCTGGCGGTCGACCTGCCTCGGCCGATGCGCAGGACGCCCGACGACGCCGGGTGCGAACGGCGCGTGTGCACTCGGTCCGGCGAGGTGACCGGGTCGGTACCGGAGCTCGGACCCCGGCGGCCCCGTGCGGCGTCACACCCGTTCCCGGGAATGCACGTCGTGCACCACGGGCGTCCCACCGCCGCGGATATTCCCGTGACCGCCGCCACTCCCTTCGCTGCACGGGGTGCAGCGAAGCATTCTGATGTTTCCCATGTGCAACAGAACCGGTAATCTAGCCCGAAATTTCGACCTTTCGGGGGACTGCCGGCCGGCCCGGGCGAGCTGCCCGCACTGTTGCACGTTGCTGCTTTCAAGAGAAAAATGTTACTTTTATATTGATGTGGTATAATTTCGGCCCGGAGTTTCGGGTCCGGGCCCGACCTCTCCGGTCCGCCGCCTCCGCGCAGGCCGCGTGGTCGTGCCACGCTTGATCACCATCGGGCCGGCGCGGGGCAGCCGTCCCACTGGCTGCTCTACGACACACGCCGGTGCGAGATCAGTTTCCAGGAGGCGGCATCGTGACCATTCTCGCCCCATGAAGCACATTTCGGTGCAGTTTGGCAAGAGCCGAGGGTGCGGAAACCGTTAGGGACCTTGGTCCCGTCGCGTCCGACAGATGGGGGTCGTACACTTTCACCAAGTCCCGACGAGGCCGTCTACCTGCGTTCCCCCCGTACGTCGGGTGAGACGGCTTCGTCGGGACTACTTGTATCCGGTTGTATCCAGACCGTTCTCGAGCGAACGGCCCTGGTTCGACTGTAGATGATCTTTCCCTGGTCGCTCACTCCGGCTGGGTGATTTCTCGACGGCCGATCAGCCCCGGCTGGCCGCGTCCTCCATCCGGTTCATCCGTCTTCAACTGATCGTCGTCCGCGTGCCCACAGGCGTGGTTCGCATGGCGATCAGTATCTGCCGCAGTGCCTGCTCGTTCCCGCCCTGCGTCCTCGGTCGATGTCCTCGGTCGAGGTCGCGGTTCATTGACAGGAACGAAGGGTGGGGTGACATCCGCCGCCTCCGCGGCTACCCGGGTGAGTGTTACTTGGAGTGATGGAGTGTCGCGTTGGGTATCGGAGACGCGACGATGCAGGCCTCCCGGCCTTGGCCGTGCCCGGGAAGCGGCTGGCCGGGACCAGTGCCGTAACGACGAGGTCCGGGCGGCCGCGGTACTGGAGGAGCAGGTCTGGGTCGCCGTGGGCGGACCCGTCGCCGTCGCGGCGAGTGGCGTCGCCATCAATCACCATGTGTCGCGGGTTGGCGGTGATTAGTGACAGACATCTCTCCTTCATCACAGGAATATCGCCTTGCTGACATATTTGGTTACGTTCGGACAGATGTGGGATGTTTTGTGGGGAGTAGCCGTGGGCTGCAGACATGCCGGCGATCGGGATCGATAGCCTGTTTTGGGCATGTACCGACAAAGCCGATGGTTGCCTCCGTACGGGTCGGAGGGAGCGCGGTGGGTCGCTGGCGGGAGGCCGGCGGAATCCGGAGTCGGTGATGCCGCGAAGGCCGCGGCTCGTCCCGGCCGGGTCCTTCGTCGCGGCGCAGCCGCTATGGGGGCCGGCCGGCTCGCTCGCACGGGAATGACTCGGAAGGTAGGGGTGAACAAGGTGTATGTCCCCGCGGCGCGCATCGTCTTCTCACCGGAGGATCGCGCGGAGATCGCATCAGCCGCGACCGAGATCCTGGCCACCGGTGCGCTGACCTTGGGTGTCCATACCGCTGAATTCGAGGCGGCATTCGCCGCGGCTCACGAGGCCCCGTTCGCGGTCGCCGTGAGCAGTGGAACGGCCGCATTGGAGATCATCCTTCGTAGTCACGGTGTCGAAGGCGCGGATGTCGTCGTGCCGACGAACACGTTTGCGGCGACCGCTTTCGCGGTGTTGCGGGCCGGTGCCATGCCGGTTTTCGCGGATGTGAGTTCGGACACCTTTGCCCTGACCGTCCGCAGTGTCGAGGCCGCGGTGACGCCGCGGACCCGCGCCGTTGTCCTGGTCCACATCGGTGGGCTGATCCCGCCGGACGTGGCCGAGTTGCGGGCCTTCTGTGACGATCGAGGCATCGCGCTGGTCGAGGACGCGGCACATGCCCACGGCAGCCGCCACGGTGACGGCCACGCCGGGTCGTTCGGGATCGCGGGAGCGTTCTCGTTCTATCCAACCAAGGTCATCACGAGCGGTGAGGGCGGAATGATCCTCACGTCCGATCCCGCCATTCACGAAGCCGCTCGGATCTATCGTGACCAGGGCAAAGCCGGTTTTCTCGGGAACGTCCACATCAAGCAGGGGTACGCCTGGCGGCTCAGCGAGATGCAGGCGGTCACCGGCCGGGTGCATCTGCAGCATCTCGCCGACTTCCTGGCGACCCGCGCCACCGTAGCCGCGCGGTACGACGCCGCGCTGGACACCCTGGGCACCGTTACCCGCCTGCAGATGCCGCCGGCTGGTCTCTGCAACTACTACAAGTACATTGTCCTGCCCCGCCCCGGGATCGATCGCGGCCGGCTGAAGAAGGAGCTGAAGGAACGCCACGGCGTCTCCCTGAGCGGTGAGGTCTACGAGTCGCCGCTGCACCGGCAGCCGGTCTTCAGTCACTACGCGGTCCGGTCCCTTCCGGTTGCCGAGGACATCTGCGCCCGGCACGTGTGCCTGCCCATCCATTCGGACATGACCGAGGTGGAGGCCGACCACGTGGTCGCGTCCTTCGCCGCCGCGCTGCAGAGCCTGAGCCTGGACGGATGACGATGAAGATTGCGGTAACCGGAGGGTCGGGTTTCATCGGCAGCCATGTGGTCGACCGTCTGCTCGACGCCGGTCACGACGTTCTCTCGCTGGACGTCGAACACCGGCCGGTCGACCCCCGGGCCAGTTACCAGCAGCTCGACGTGCTTGATCTGCCGGCGGTCACCGCCGCGCTGAGGGGCGTCGAGGCCGTCTTCCACATCGCGGGGATGTCCAATGTGGACTTCGCGTTCGCCGACCCGGTGCGCACCGTGCGGCTCAACGTCGAGGGCACCGGGAACATCTGCGAGGCGGCGCGGCAGGCCGGGGTTCGGCGGGTGCTGTTCGCCAGCACCGTCTGGGTGTACGGGGCGGTCGGTGACCGGGCCGGCTCGGCGCCGCTGACGGAGGACGCCGAGATCACGCTGGGCCGCGCCGGGCACGTCTACACCTCGACGAAACTGGCCGCCGAACTGCTGCTGCACAGCTATCAGCAGACCTACGGGCTGCCGTTCACCATCCTGCGTTACGGCATCCCCTACGGCCCCGGAATGCGTGACGAGCTGGTGCTGGCCCGCTTCGTCCGCAAGGCTCTGAACGGCGAGTCGCTGACGGTGGCCGGCGACGGCCTGCAGTTCCGCAACTACGTGTTCGTCCGGGACCTGGCCGAGGCGCACGTGCTGGCTCTGACCCCCGACGCGGCCAACACCACGCTCGCCCTCGAGGGCAGCGAGTCGGTCAGTGTGCTGGAGATGGCACGGGCCGTCCGGGAGTACTTCCCCGGCACCGCCATCGAACACATGCCTGCGCGCCCCGGGGACTTCCGCGGCCGGGAGATCTCCGCGCAGCGGGCCGCGGAGGTGCTCGGCTGGCGACCGACCACACCCTTCTCGGAGGGTGTCCGGCAGTACATCGAGTGGTATCTGGCAAATCGACGGCCTCCGGCTCAGGCGCTCCCGCCTGTCGGCGACCTCGACGTCTCCGCGGTCTCCTCGGAGTGACCATGGCGCAGATCGGCGGTAGCACGGTGAATGGACCATCCAAAGATGATGTTGAGGTGGGAGTCGGCGGCCCGCCAGCCGTCGGCGAACCGGGGGTCACGGAACCTGTCCTGCCGGGGCCGGCCGCAGCGGGGGGACCGGTCGCCGCCGCACTCCCCGCCGATCCGCGCACGCACGGCGTCGACGCCCGGCCCGCCGGAACGCCGACGCGGCGGGGCTCCGCGCTGCTGCTGTCGGGCTCGCTCGGGATGGGCCACGACGTGATGGCGCAGGCGTGCGGCGCGTCGCTCACCCGGCGCGTCACCACCCGGACCGCCGACAGCCTGCGCATGCTCGGTGGGCGTAACGGCTCCCGGGGGGAGAAGGTCTTCCGTGGCATGATCGCCGTTCCGGGCCTGTATGACGCCGTGCACTTCTCCCAGATGAGAACCGGTGGCCGGCTCGCCCAGGCCATCGAGAGGACGTCGAGCCGGTTCGTCGTCCCGGCATTGCGCGAGGAACTGGCCGCTCAGCCGACCGATCTCGTGATCTCGATCTTCGCTACCGGAGCCGCGGCGACCAGCCGGGTCAAGGCCGAGTTCCCCGGCCTGGTGACGGCGGTGTTCTCCACCGATTGCTGCGTGCACCGGCTGTGGGTACACGACAACACCGACCTCTACCTGGTCACCTCGCAGACCGCCGCCCGGTACGTGCGGCGGTTCTCGCCGAACGCGCTGATCTCGGTGGTCCCGACCCCGGTCCGGGAACCCTTCTACGACCCGCCGACTCAGGAGGAGGCGCGGGCCGCGCTCGGTATCCCCGCGGACGCTCCCTGCGTGCTGCTGATGTCCGGCTCCTGGGGGCTGGGACCGTTGGTGGAGGGTGCCGCGGCCATGGCCGCGGCGGGCATCTACGTGCTTGCGGTGGCCGGCCGCAACCAGCGGTTGGCCGCGCGGTTGACGGCTCTGTCGGAACGGCAGCACAAGGTCATCCCGTTCGGCTTTACCGATCGCGTCCCGGCGCTGATGGCGGCGAGCGACCTGGTCGTCACGTCGTCCGGGGACACCTGCAGCGAGGCTCGGGTGATCGGACGGGACCTGCTGCTCATCGACGTGGTGCCGGGGCATGGCCGGGATAACCTTCAGAAGGAACTCGAGCGAGGTCGTGCCGAGGTGACGAACACCGACCCGGTGTCGTTGACCAGATCCGCGCTCGCGTGCCTTGACCGGGTCAAGCCACCGTCGGACCGGGTGGCGATCGGCCCGCACGCGTGGGAGCAGGCATTCGGGGCGGCTCTGGCGCAGATCGGTTTCGGCGCGGACTGGTGAGGCAAACCCACGGTTCGGGACGGATCCTGAGGGCCATGATGTTGGACGGGACATGAGCAGAGCCCTGGTGATCGGTCTGCCGACCGCGGTCGTCTCGGCGGCTCTCTACGGGATCGCGCCGCTCGTCCAGGCCCGTGCTGCCCGCCGGGAGGAGGAGAGCTCGGGGCTGGGGCTTGCGCTGCTGGCCCGCCTGGTGCTGCGCCCCCTGTGGCTGATCGGCCTTGCCGTGGAGGCGGGCTCGTTCCTGCTGGAGGTGTATGCCCTGTCCGTGGCCCCGGTGGCGATGGTCGCCCCGGTGATGGCTCTCGACATGATCGTCTTTACTCTGCTGGCGCAGCGGGTGCTCGGCGAGAACATCAGCCTGACCGGCTGGCTGGGCGTGGTCGCGATGGTCGGCGGTATCGGCCTGCTCGCCTTCGCCTTCACGCACCGAGCGGAGGTCGGCAGCTCGGCCAGCACCGATGTCCTGCTGGCCTTCCTCGTCCTCGGTCTGATCTTTGCGCTGCTCTGCGCGTCCCTCGCCAACCTGGCCGTGGTGCGGGACATGGTCGCGGGCGCCGCGTTCGGATTCGGGGCCGCGGCCGGGGTCAGCTACGCCATCGCCACGCTGGCGACCCGCCAGATCGGCCTGGCGGTGAACGAACGACGGGAGGGGCAGTCCACGCTGGTGGACCTGCTCACCACCCCGACGCCCTACGTCCTCGTGCTGTTCTCCGTGCTGGCGCTCGGTCTTCAGCAGCGTGGCCTGCAGGGGCACGCCGCCGTCATCGCCTTCCCGGTGACCAGCGGGGTCTCCGCCTTCCTGCCGGTGACCCTGGGCCTGACGCTGTTCAACGAGCCGGCGCCCGACGGTGTCCGCCGCGTGGCGTTCATCGTCGCGATGGTGCTGGTCGCGGCCGGAATCGCCGCTCTCGGCCGCGATCGGATGGCGGCAGACCGGTCCGTGGACGAACTTGAGAGCGTGCTGCGGCCCACCCCCGACGACCGCCGATTGGAGGACGGCGTCGTCCCCCTGGACGGCCGGCCGGAGGTGGTCGAGCCGTCGGATGCGGAGCCGGGGCAGTCGGCGAGGGCCCGGGACGAAGCAGCTTCTATCGCTCGTACTGGCACGGTTGTTTACCGTAGCGGCATGTCGAAGAACTTATAGTGATGCGCCGTGTGCTTTCGGTGAGATAGTCGTCGTGGCCGGCCGCTCGGGTTCACCCCCCGATCGCCCGGGCGCCCGGCCGTCTCCCGCTTGCCCGCCTTGCACGTTCCCCGCGTCGCGCATCCGGTCGAGGTTTCCTCCGGTCGGGTCGTCGAGACGCCGCCAGCCGCATCTCGACGACCCGACTGGCTCGTCAGACCCCGAACCGCTGGAGGGCCTTGCGCACCCGCAGGTTCGCCTGCGCGAAGGAGATCTTTCCGTCCACGTAGGCCGACAGCGCCGCGCGGCGGACACGCTCGACGCGCTGATCTTCAATCGGAGTGTTGAGTAGGTTGGTCGTGGCGGTGGCCACGGCAATCACCTCCCAGTGGCAGGGAAACAGGGCACTGCAACTCGCGGGTGACCTCGGACGGCACACCGGACCGGAAGGCGGGGAACGAGGCGACGATGCCTCGGCCGATCCTTTCGACGTGAGGTCGATCCGAGATCGGAGATGAGCAGATGGATCTGGAGAGCGGGCGGACGCTGCGCTGCGCCGCCTCGCTAGGAGGGCGAGGGGATGGCGGCTCCGCGCTCCGCCCGCCCCGGATGACCGAGGACCCGGGCAGGTGCGTTATGGCGCCGCACGCGGGTAGCCGTATTGCCACATATGGTCACAGCGACTGCCCTCCTCCGCGTTGGGCGGGCGCTCGACGCCCGCGTGGCCCGTCCCGGTCGGGTGGAGGTGACCAGACGCCGACCCACCGGGCTGTGACGGGAGACCGCAGGTGCCTTGTCACCCGATCGCCTCGCGGCGAGTGACGCACTGCCGTATCCACATCACGTTACAGCCATGTAACGACCGTGACGGGACGAACGCCCGGACAACGAAGCCCGACCGAACATCTATAAGAGTGCGCGACCGGGAGGCATTGCGCAAGAGCCAACCGGCTCGTGGCGAGGCTTCCTGAACAGGCATCTCGGCCCCTCGGCCGGTGGAACGATGCCGTTGATCGAATCGTCTCCGCCTGGCGGGTCCGGCCCGGCGCCGGTCCTGGTCCCAGTCTGAAACACCAGGGCGGTGCATCCTGGCCCGGGCATCCCGGCCCGGGTAGGGGTTGACCGAGGATCATCCGGTCACCGGCGTGATCGGCGGGGTTACGGCCACCGGAGCGATATGCATCGAACCGTGGAGGAGAGTCGAAAGCGGCGGGCCCGGTCCCGGTCGCGACGTACCGGAGCGACCGGGACCGGGCCGAGGCCGACCAGCGGCGATCTCGTTCTTTTCCGATGGGATTTTTCGGTAAACATTCACCTGCTTTAGTGATCTTGCTGTAGGTGACGGTTCACGGGCATGGCTGTGGGCCGCGCCGGGC
>NZ_CDWRCK010000139.1:0-11534 GCF_977927595.1 Frankia sp. CcWB3 | reverse complement strand
GGTTCGAAACGCGCAAGTTATTTCATTTCGACTCCTAAGGTATTTTATCTCCCTTAGTAGATGAGGGTGTCTTTGTGGGGCAGTCCTCAACAGAATAATGTGTCCTCATCTGGCTCCTTCTGGCGTTCCTGGCCTTTTTGGTGCAGGTGCCCCTGTTGTGCGCCTACCCAGGGACCGCTCCGCCGCGTCGGGACGGCGCGGCGGAGCGCGTGTTCCTCGGTCGGGTGATGCCTATCCAGCATCAAACCCGGCCGGTGGGGGCGAAAGGGAGGGCGATGGGGTACTGGTTGCGGCTCGGGCCGACGTTCCCCCGATGCGTGATATCCGATATCCGAACTAGACTGCCGCAGGTGGGCCAGGTGACTGGCTGTTACGGAGCAGTACCGAGAATCGGATTTGGTCGGGGATGTGATGGTGTGCCCGTGACGTCGGAACCGTCCACCGGGATTTCGCCCTATGCGCCCGGTATATCAGGGTTTGTCGGTGAATCACGGAAGTCCGATCAGGTGCGGCGGTCGGCGTCCGCAGGTCTGCGGGCCGCGCGGGAGGCTGTCCGCGCGCTGTGCCACGGTGCTCGGGGGGACCATGACGACGGATTGGGTGGCTCCGACCCGTCCTTCCTGGCCGATGCCGGTCTCGTCCTCGGCACCTCCCTCGACCCCGATCGGGTCGTCGACCTGATCGCCGGACTCGCCGTGCCCCGTCTCGGCACGGGCGCCTTGGTGTGGCTGCGCGAGGGCGACCAGGTCAGGCTCGGCGCCTCGGTCTTCCACGACCCGAAAGCCGGCAAGATCATGCGGGCCATTGTCGCCACGCGGCCGCCCCAACTCGCGGACGACTTCCCGCCGGGCGTCGTCATGCGTAACGGCCAGACGTACTGTCTGCCGGACTTCGATGAGCTGCGCCCGGTGCCGCTGTTCCCGTACGAGCTCGCCTATCAGCAGTTCCGCCGGATCCAGAGCGGTCCCACCGTCACCGTCCCGTTGCCGGCGCACGGCCGGATCCTCGGCGCGATCACTGTCGGGCGCGGCACCGGCTTCTATTCCGGAGCGGAGGTGAACCTGCTGGAGGACCTCGCCCGGCGGGGGGCCGTCGCGCTGGAGAACGCACAACGCTTCCGCGAGGCACAGGAGTCCGCGCTGACCCTGCAACGGTCGCTCCTGCCGGCGCATCCCCCCGCACTCGACGGGGTCGAGATCGCGATGGAGTACCGGCCGGGAACGGCAGGGACGGAGGTTGGAGGCGATCTCTACGATGTCATACCGCTCGCCGGGGGGCGAGTCGGGGTGGCCATCGGTGACGTGATGGGGCGCGGCCTGCATGCCGCGGCGGTGATGGGCCAGCTGCGGGCGGCGCTGCGCGCCTACGCTCTGGAGGATTGGAGCCCCGTCGAGGTGCTGACCCGGCTTGACCGGGTCGTCGGCCTGCTGCCCGGTCTCCAGCTTGCGACCTGTATGTACGCCGTCTACGACCGGGACACCGGCCGGGCGACGATCGCGAACGCCGGCCATCCCGCGCCGTTGGTGATCCTTCCCGACGAGGACCCCGACTATCTGGTGCTCGACCCCGGGCTCCCGCTGGGAGTCGGCGAGGGGGCGGTGTTCAGCGAGACGACCGTCGCGCTTCCACCCGGATCGGCGTTGGTGATGTTCACCGACGGCCTGGTGGAGTCGCGACGCCGCCCGCTCGTGGACGGCCTGGACAATCTTCGACGCGGTCTTACCGCACAGCGTGCCCGGGCGGCCGCGGCAGGCCTCGAGGCGGTCGAAGTCGCGGCGGGTGCCGACGTGGCGGCTGGAAGCGAGGGCGAGGGCGTTGGCCTGAGCGCGGAACGGACCGGGAAGGCGGAACGGACCGGGAAGGCGTGGACGGATCGGCGGGCCCCCGGCCCGTCGCTCGGCCCACCCCCCGGGGTGCCGGAACGCCGCTCCTGGGTGGACCGGCGGCGCCGGGCGCGCAGGGTGAACTTCGCGGCACGTAGCTGGTTCGGTCCGGACACCGTCAACGGCCCCGGCGAGGGCCCCGTCGAGGAGACCGCCCGCACGCTGCTCGAACGGTGCCTGATCGCCGCCGGTCTCCCGGCCCGGACCGACGACGATACTGCCATGGTGGTGCTCACCACGCAGGCCGTGAACCCGCCATTGCTCGAACTCGCGTTGCCCGCGGTGGCCGCGTCGGCCGGCGAGGCCCGGACAGCGATGCGCTCGGTCCTCGCCGAATGCGGGATCACCTCCGTCGAGGACGCGACGCTGCTGGTCAGCGAGGTGGTGACGAACGCGGTGCTGCACGCCCGCAGTGATCTGGTGCTGCGGGCATCGATGGAACCCGGTCGGCTGCGGATCAGTGTCGAGGACCGGGAAGGCGCGCATCTGCCCCGGCCCGGCGCGGCCGCGGAGAACAAACCCGAGCCCGAGTCGGGGTGGGGCCTGCTGCTGGTCGAGGCGCTGGCGCTGGCCTGGGGCGTGGAGATGACCCCCGGGGGCAAGCGTGTCTGGTTCGATATCGAGATACCCGACCGGGAGCCGGGTGCCGCCGGCCCGACGAGACCGATCGTCAGGCCCGATCCGTCTCCCTCGGCGGGCCTGTCCCGGAAGCCTCCCCTCGACCCGCCGGTCCAGGGCCGCTCCTGGGGATAGCATCCGCTGCCGGGCCACCTGACGAGCCGGGCCACCTGACGAGCCGGGCCGAGGCCGCGTGATCAGGCGGTGGCGACGGCGCCGGTGGCCCATTCGTCCTCGGCCTTGCGCACGATGTTGCGCAGCATTCCACCGAAGACGGCCGCGTGGAACGGGCTGACCGACCACCAGTAGAGCTGCCCGGGAAGTCCGCGGGGCAGGAAACTCGCGCGCTGCCAGTAGGTCGTGGTGCCCTCGGCGTCGACCATCGAGCGTAGTTCCAGCCAGGCCTCGCCGGGCAGCTTCATCTCGGCACGCAGCCGGAGCAGGTGGCCCGGTTCGATCTCCTCGACCCGCCAGAAGTCCAGAGCCTCCCCGGCGTGCACCCGCTGCGGATCACGCCGACCCCGGCGCAGACCGACGCCACCGATGGCGGTGTCCAGCCGGCCGCGAGCGGACCAGGCCAGGGGCCACGAGTACCAGCCGTTGTCGCCCCCGATGCCTTCGATGACGTGCCACAGACAGGCCGGCGGCGCCGCCACGGCCATGCTGCGCTCGTCGACGTAGAGGGATCCCCCGGCCCACTGCGGGTCGGTCGGCAGGGGCTCGTTCGGGGGGCGCGTGGCACCGGCGCCGTCCCCGTCGTCCGATGCGCCTCCCGATCCCGGCCACACCGCCGTCGACCAGCGGGTCTTCACCGAACGTGCCCGCACCCGGGCCAGCGCGAGGGCCACCGCGGCGTCGAAGGGCAGCAGTCCCTCGGCGGGATCGGGGATCCAGCGGGCGATCTGGTGGTCGTGGGCCACCACCTCGTTGCGCAAGGAACGGATGAGCGGCCTCGCGATGCCGCCCGGCACCGGGGTGACGAGCCCGACCCACAGCGAGGACAGCTCGGGGGACAGGATTGGAACCGGGACGATGATCCGGCGCCGCAGCCCCTCGACGGCGGCGAATCGCTGCATCATCTCCGCATAGGTCAGGATGTCCGGGCCGCCCACGTCGAAGGTGCCCTCGACGTCGTCGGGGACGTCCAGAGCGCCGATCAGATAGTGCAGCACGTCCCGGACGGCGATCGGCTGGATCCTGGTCCGCACCCAGCGCGGCGTCAGCATCACCGGCAGGCGCTCCGTCAGGTAGCGCAGCATCTCGAACGAGGCGCTGCCGCTGCCGATGACGACCGCCGCACGCAGCACGATCGTCGGCACCCCCGAGCCGAGCAGGATCCTCCCGACCTCCTGGCGGGAGCTCAGATGGGCGGACGTGCCACCCGTCGTCGCCGGGCTCAGCCCGCCGAGGTAGACGATCCTGCGGACACCGGCCGCCCGGGCCGCGACGGCGAAGGCGTTCGCCGCCCGCCGGTCGACCGCGGAGAAGTCACCACCACCGTCGATCGAGTGGATGAGGTAGTAGGCGACCTCGATCCCGTCGAGCGCGGACCGCAACGACTCCGGATCCCGGGCGTCGGCGCGGACGACCTCCGCCCGGGCGGCCCATGGGATGTCCCGCAGCCGGAGGGGATCCCGGGTCATGGCCCGGATATGGTGGCCACGGTCGAGCAGGCGGGGAGCCAGCCGGCCGCCGATGTACCCGGTCGCCCCGGTGACGAGGATGCGCATGCAGGTTAGCTGCCCTGGCAGGTCTCGCCGTACCCTGGCATCCGGCCGATCTGCCGTCGCTGTGCCTGGGAACGCCTCGAACAGGCGGGGACGCCCGGGCAGAGGACGCCCGGGCAGAGGACGCTCCGGGCGGGTGCCGTCAGGCCGAGGCGGCCTCGGTCACGTCGGTACTCAGGTAGGCCGACCAGCGTGGATCCATCCGACGGGAGCCCAGAATGCGCCAAGCGGCTCCGCTCGGCGCCCGTGGCGCCGTGCGGAGCCGCCAGCCGAGATCAGCGACGGCCAGGTCGGCTTTCAGATGGTTGCAGCGGCCACAGGCCGCCACGACGTTCTCCCACGCATGCGGGCCCCCACGGGAGCGTGGAATGACATGATCCAGTGATGTTGCCGGAGCATTGCAGTACACGCAGCGATGATGGTCGCGGGCCAGCACACCCTTGCGGGTCAGCGGGATCTGCGAGCGGTACGGCACCCGGACGAAACGCGCTAACCGGACCACGATCGGGACATCGACGGAGGCCGTCGCGGACCGAAGAACCTGCCCGGCCGATTCGACCATGACGGCCTTGTCGGTCAGGACCAACACCAGCGCGCGCCTTTGCGACACCACGCACAGAGGCTCGTACGTGGCATTGAGAACCAGCGCCTCTGCCACGCGCCGACCTCCTGCCCACCGAGGGCCCTTTGCGGGCCGTTCTGCCCAGCGTCTCCGGTGACAATGGACAGTCAACCTTCTTCTGCGGCAGAACGCGAGCCTGTTTGCATGGTCATCGCCTTTCGTGCCGTGGCGCTGCACATATCTCATGGCCTTTGTCACATACAGGCGACCATTTTGTGGCCGCATCAATACGGAAAGTGTTTTTTCGGGTGTGATGGGAGACCTGGCCGGGTTGGGTCGGAGAGTGGTTGGGTCGGAGCGTGGCTGTCCGCCGACCGGATCGGGGCCCCCACCGCCGGGCCACCGGCATGGGTGAGACTGATCTGCGGCCGCCGCCCGCGCCGCCGTGAGCGCGGGAGGGCCGGTGACCTCGGCCTGCTCGAGGAACTTCGAATGATCGCAATCGACTGGAAGGATGATCGACGCCGTGACGCCCGCCCCGTCCCTGCTGGCTCAGCCTCTCATCCCGTCGCTGGGAATGCTGCTGTCCGCCTCGCCGTCACCCACCGAAGTGCCGGGCCCGACGTCCGGGCTGACGACGCCCACTCCACTGCCCTCGCCGAGCCCGTCGGTGACCTCTGACCCGCTGGTGTCCCTGGAGGGCGTTGCGACCGCGCTGCGGGACGCCTGCGGGACCGATCCGGGGCTGCTGTGCCGCACCGTCTACGACATTACCCACAGTAATTATCTTGCCTCCGGGGCTGAGGTGTTCCTCGGTACCCCGATCCGCATCGCGCTCATTCTGGTGATCGCGTTTGTGGTGCGGGCGCTGCTGCACCGGTTCATCCGGCGCACCACCGACATCGGACACGCCACCGAACGGACCGGTTCCGGCAGTTGGGGCGGGTTGTTCCGGGGTTCCCGCGCCGGCTCTCTGCTGGGCGCGTTCGGCGATCCGGCGGTGCTGATGGAAAGGCGCCGTCAGCGTGCGGCGACGGTCGGTTCGCTGCTGCGCAGCGTGACGTCCATCTTCATCTTCGGCCTGGGCTTCCTCAGCATCCTGGGCGAGCTGGGTATCAATCTCGCCCCCATCGTCGCCAGCGCCGGTGTGCTGGGAGTCGCGGTCGGTTTCGGTGCGCAGAACCTCGTCCGGGACTTCCTGTCGGGGATGTTCATGCTGCTGGAGGACCAGTACGGGGTGGGAGACGTGATCGATCTCGGTCCGGTCTCCGGTGCCGTGGAGGCGGTCAGTTTCCGGACGACCAGACTGCGTGACGTCGAGGGCACCGTCTGGTACGTCCGGAACGGCGAGATCACCAGGGTCGGTAACAAGAGCCAGCAATGGGCACGGACCGTGCTCGACGTTCCGCTCGACTACGACACCGAGGTCGCCACCGCTAAACGGGTGCTGGCCCGGACGGCGAACGAGCTCTGGGCGGACGCGAAGTGGAGCAGCCTCATCCTCGCCGAGCCCGAGGTCTGGGGGATGGAGACCATGACCTCGGACGGTTACACCCTGCGTGTCGCCATCAAGACCCAGCCGCTCAAGCAGTGGGAGGTCGCGCGCGAGCTGCGTGAGCGGGTCCGGACCTCGCTTGGCGCGGCCGGGATCGAGCTCGGTTCCGTGCAACGCAGTGAGGTGACCATGGTCAACGACGACGAGGAGACCGCCGGGAGCCGTGCGGAGGACGACGCGGATCCGGATGCCGGGGTCGGCGGGGGTGCCGCGGACGCTCAGGGGACGGATCTGCCGCGGGCACGGATCGACCCGCCCGCCCCCGACCCGTCGCGGTTGAGGGGATGATCTGGGCGTGCCGGTGGGTCTGGGCGGTCTGGGCGTGCTGGGCAGTCTGGGCTCACGGTGGCTGAAACTGTCCTGAGGATCGCGGTATGTCTTCCTGAGACCGGCCCCGCGCAGCACCATCACCGCGTCGGGTGAAGGCAGACTGGGGGCGTGCGGGTACTGGTGGTGGACGACGACGCGGCGGTCCGGGAGTCCCTGGAACGCTCGCTGCGGTTCGAGGGGTACGAGGTGGCCACGGCGGTGGACGGGGCGGACGCGCTCGGCGTCATCGGCCGCGAGCGGCCGGACATCGTCGTGCTGGACGTGATGATGCCCCGGGCGGACGGGCTGGAGACCTGCCGTCGGCTGCGGGCCCAGGGCGACGACGTCCCGGTGCTCATGCTGACCGCCCGGGACGGTTTGGCCGACCGGGTCAGCGGCTTGGACGTCGGTGCCGACGACTACCTGGTCAAACCGTTCGCCCTGGAGGAGCTGTTCGCCCGGTTGCGGGCACTGATCCGCCGGGCGGCGTTGGCCGCGCGGGTGCGGGCGGCCGGTTCGGACGGGTCCAAGGGGATCCCCGACTCGACGCTGTGCTATGGCGGGGTCTGTCTGGATCAGGCTAGCCGCCAGGTGACCCGCGGTGATCGGGAGCTGATTCTGACCAAGACCGAGTTCGAGCTGCTGGAGTTGTTTCTCGCCCATCCGCGTCAGGTGCTCTCCCGCTCCATGATCATGGAGCGGGTCTGGGGGTATGACTTCGGCCCGACATCGAACTCGCTGGAGGTCTTCGTGAGCTACCTGCGCCGCAAGCTCGAGGCGAACGGCGAGCCCAGGCTGTTGCACACCGTGCGCGGAGTTGGCTACGTGCTGCGTGAGCCGTCAGGGGACCGCGCGTGAGCAGTGCCCCCGACCAGGGGGCCGCGCCATCGCCGTGGTGGCCGCAGCCGTTGACGGGTCGCCCGGCAGCGGGGCAGGTGGCAGCGGGGCAGCCGGCAGTGGGGCAGGTGGCGGTGAACGGGCGCGCCGGCCGGTTGGACGGGTTCGCGCGGCGCGTCCACCCGGGACGTCACTCCAGGATCCGGTTTTCCTCCCCGCTCGGTCAGCTGACATTGCGGGCTCGGCTCGCCCTGCTTGTCGGGATGGCGGTGGCTGCCGCCGTGACGGTCGTCGCCGGGGTGTCGCTGGGGGCGACCAGCATCGTGCTGAACCAGGCCATCGACGACCAGCTCGTAGAGCAGGCTGAGGCGTCGGCGCACACCATCCAGACCAGTCCGCTGGGGCTGGAACTGCAGGCGTTCAGCTTCGGGCTGGAGGGCCAGTTCCTCGATGCCGCCGGCAATCCGCTGGAGAACGCCGTCTCGTCCTGGAACAGCATGCGGATCCCGGTCGACTCCGCCGACGCCGAGGTGGCCCGGCGGGAGCGGGCCCAGAACCTGCGCACGATCGCCGTCGACGGGCAGTCCTACCGGCTTGTCACGGTTCCGCTGCAACGTCCCGCGTCCGGCGGTGCATTGCAGCTCGCCCGGCCGACCACCGACGTCGACCGGACCCTGCGCGATCTCGCGCTGGTGCTGCTCGTCGTCGGGATCGTCGGGGTGGTCGGCTCGGTGCTCGCCGGACAGATCGTGGCACGTGCCGCGCTCAAACCCGTTGACGCCGCGGCCGCGGCCGCCGAGGAGGTCGCTCGCACCCAGGATCTGTCGGCGCTCATCCCGGTGACCGGATCCGACGAGATCACCCGGCTGGCGGAGAGCCTCAACAGCATGCTGCGCGCGCTGGAGGCGTCCCGGGCCCGCCAGCGCCAGCTCGTCGACGATGCCAGCCACGAGCTGCGCACCCCGTTGACGAGCCTGCGCACGAACATCGAACTGTTGCTGCGCGCCGAAGCGAACCCGCATCGCGCGCTGCCCGCGGCCGACCGTGAGGCGCTGCTGCGCGACGTGGGCGCGCAGATGCGCGAACTGTCCGGCCTCGTCAGTGAACTGGTCGAGCTCGCCCGGGACGAGGCGCCCACCGAGGAGGTGGAACGGCTCGATCTCGCGGAGATCGTGCGAGCCGCGGCCGAACGGGCCCGGCGCCGCGCCACCGGCAAGGGCGTCGGCATCGAGGTCGACGCGACGTCCTCGACGGTCGACGGGCGGGCGAACATGCTCGAACGGGCAGTCACCAACCTGCTCGACAACGCCGTGAAGTTCTCGCCGCCCGCCTCCGTCGTCCGGGTCGGCTCCCGGGACGGCGAGGTAACCGTCGCGGATGACGGACCGGGCATCGCGCCGGAGGACCGCGCGCAGGCGTTCGACCGCTTCTACCGGGCCACCTCCGCGCGGGGCCTGCCCGGATCCGGGCTCGGCCTCGCGATCGTCGCGGATGCCGTGCACACCCACGGGGGTACCGTCACCGCGGAGAGCTCTCCGAGTGGCGGGGCGTTGCTGCGGATGCGGCTGCCGGTCGTCGACGACCCCGGTCCGCTGGGCCCGGCCACCGCACCGGGCCCGGAGCCGAACCCGCCGGGCGGCGCCGCTCCGCCTCCGGACCGCGCGGGCGAGAATCTCAGGTCGTGACTTCCGACTGCCCCGCCGTGCCCACCGCATCCGCGCCCGCGTCCCCCGCGCCCGCCACTGGTCCCACCGCCCCGGCGGGACCGCAGCCCGCCGGGGCGCCAGTGGTGGACCCCGCCGTCGACCAGGTCCTCGCCGAACTCGCCGCGGTGTCCGGTGTGGCGACGTCCTACCTCGGGGCCGATGGTGTCCCGGTACAGGTTGCGCCGGACACCGTCCGGGCCGTCCTGCGGCTGGCGGGGGTCGATCCGACGGATCCCGCCGCGGCGCTCGCGGCGGCGCTGGAACGGCCCTGGCGACGCCGGGTGCCGGCCTGCGCCGTCGTCGTCGCCGCAGCACCGCGCCCGGTGGTCGTTCACACGCCCGTGGATGTCATTCCATACGCCGAGCTGGAGCTCGGCACCGGCGGCCGGGTCGTCCTCGATCCCCCTGGCGCCCCCCTGGCCGAGCGGGTGCTCGACGGCGTGCCCTGGGTCGCCCGGCCGATCGGGCTCCCGGCGGGCCTGCCCCTGGGGGACCACGTGCTGCACGTCGACGCCGGAACCGAGCGGCATCGCTGCCAGGTCGTCGCCGTGCCGGCCGCGGTGCCCGGCCCCGCCGCCCTCGCCCCGCCGGCCCGCGCCTGGGGCTGGGGCTGGATGATCCAGCTCTACGCGCTCACCTCGGCGTCGTCCTGGGGGATGGGGGACTACGGCGATCTCGCGACGCTCGCCGACTGGTCGGGCCGGGCAGGTGCCGGCGTGCTGCTGGTGAATCCGCTGCATGCGGGTGCGCCGACCCTGCCCGTCGCGGCGTCCCCCTACTCGCCCGCGAGCCGCCGTTTTGTCTCCCCGCTCTACCTGCGACCGGAGCGGACGCCCGAGTACGCTCGGGCCGATCCCGCCACCCGGTCGGCCGTTGACGAGCTCGCCCGCGGCGCCCGCCGCGACGGTCGGCGGGACGGTCTGCTCGATCGGGACGCGGTGTGGCGGGCGAAGCTGGCCGCGCTGGAACTGCTCTTCGAGGTCTTCCGGCGCGGCGGCGAGCAGGTGGCATCCGCCGAGCCGGCCGGGTCCGACCTGATCGATTTCGCGACCTGGAGCGCGCTCGCTGAGCGGTACGGCCCGGACTGGCGGACCTGGCCGGCGCGTCTCGCTCATCCGGGCGCGCCCGCCGTCGCCGAGGCGAGGGCGGAGCTGGCCGACCGCGTCGCCTTCCACATGTGGCTCCAGCATCGCTGCGACCAGCAGCTCGCCGCGGCGCAGGCCGCCGCCCGGGCCGCCGGGATGGCCGCCGGGATCGTGCACGACCTGGCCGTCGGCGTCGATCCGGGCGGTGCGGACGCCTGGGCACTGCAGGACGTTCTCGCCGTCGGCGCGAGCGTGGGGGCCCCACCGGACACCTTCAATCAGCAGGGCCAGGACTGGGGGCTGCCGCCGTGGCGGCCGGATGCCCTGGCCGAGGCCGGGTACGCGCCGTTGCGTCAGATGGTTGCCTCGGTGCTGCGCCGCGGCGGCGGGCTGCGGGTCGACCACATCCTCGGCCTGTTCCGGCTGTGGTGGATTCCGGCTGGGGCGGGCGCCGCTCACGGGACGTACGTGCGTTACGACGCCGAGGCGATGCTCGGCCTGCTCGCGTTGGAGGCCGCCCGCGCCGGCGCCGTCGTCGTCGGGGAGGATCTGGGTACCGTCGAGGCGTCGGTGGCGACGACGCTCGCCCGCCTGGACGTGCTGGGTTCGACGGTGCTGTGGTTCGAGCAGGACGCCGAGGGCCGGCCGTCGCCGCCGACGGCGTACCGGGCGGCGACGATGGCCAGCCTCACCACGCACGACCTGCCCACCGCCGCCGGCTACCTCGAGGGCGAGCACGTGCGCACCCGCGCCCGGTTGGGGCTGCTCGGGCGTTCGGAGGAGGCCGAGGCGGCCGGTTGGCGAGCCGGGCGGGACGCGTTGGTCGAGCTGGTGCGATCCGAGGGACTGGTGGATCCGGCGGGCGCAGCGGCGGGCCTCGGCGGACGGGGGAACCCCGGCGGGAGCGGCCGGCCGGAGTTTGACCCCGCCCTCCGGGAGGAGTTCGGCCCCGCCGTTCGACAGGAGATCGTTTTCGCGCTGCACCGGCTGCTGGTGCGGTCTCCGTGCCGCATCGTGCTCGGGTCGCCGGGTGACGCGCTGGGCGACCGGCATCAGCCGAATCTGCCGGGCACGACCGATGCCTATCCGAACTGGCGGCTCCCGGTGACCGACTCCGCCGGTCGGCCGGTTACGGTGGAACGCCTGCTGACCGATCCGGACGTGCGCCGGCTTGGCGAGCTCCTCGCCCAGGCCCGGGTTGCTCAGGTCCGGGTTGCTCAGGTCCGGGGCGCGTCGTCCACCGGTGCGGCAC
>NZ_CDWRCK010000138.1:0-11570 GCF_977927595.1 Frankia sp. CcWB3 | reverse complement strand
ACAGACCTAGACCATGCAATGTGGAAAACTTCCTCAAACAGGGCGCGTAACCGGACACGATCAGCCACGCCCGCCGAGCGGTAGCCCCGGAGGCAGGACCCCCTCATGCACCACCGCGCCATGCTCGGCCTGCTGGTCGGCCTCGTGATGACGACCGCTCCGGCCGGCGCCGTCGTCCCGCCGCACGCGGCCGGGCCCGACCCGGCTCCGATCGCGCCCGCCCGAGGCTCGCAGTGGTACCACGCTGTCCTGGGACTCGCCCAGGCACACCGGATCAGCCAGGGCGCGGGCACGGTGGTGGCCGTCATCGACGGCGGGGTCGACGCCAGCCAGCCCAAGTTGTGGGGTCAGCTGCTTCCCGGTACCGGTATCGGTCCCGGGGCGGCGCGGGACGGTTGGCGCGACAATGATCCGAACGGGCACGGCACCGCCATGGCGGGCATCATCGCCGGTCGCAACGACAACGGCCGGCCCGAGGTCCGCGGCATCGCCCCGGCCGCCAAGATCCTGCCCGTCTCGACCGGCGCCGAGACGAACTCGGAGAAGGTCGCGATCGGCATCCGCCGGGCGGTCGACCTGGGCGCCGACGTCATCAACCTTTCCCTGGGCTCGACGGGGGCGGCGACCCCGGACGAGGAGAAGGCGGTCGGCTACGCCCTCGCGCACGACGTGGTGGTGGTCGCCTCGGCGGGGAACGTCGAGTCCGGCGACACCGCGATCAACTCCCCCGCCAGCATCCCGGGAGTGGTCGCGGTGACCGGATCGACGGCCGCTGATGGTTTCTGGCGGGAATCGGCCCGCGGGCCGCGGGCCGTCATCGCCGCGCCGGCCCCCGGTATCCGGGCCCCCGTCCCGACCAGGGTCTCCCCGGACGGCCTGGACACCGGGGGCGGTACCTCGAACTCCGCGGCGATCGTCGCGGGCGTTGTCGCCCTCATCCGGGCCGCCCAGCCGGACCTGGACGCACCCAACGTCATCGAGCGGCTCGTCTACACCGCGCGGGATGCGGGCCCTCCTGGCCGCGACGATGAGTTCGGCTTCGGCATCGTCGACCCCGTCGCGGCGCTGACCCGGGCCGTGCCGGTGGTCAGGACCAATCCGCTGCTGTCGGAACCGACGCGCTGGGGGGTGGGCGGGCCCGCGCCGGCCGCCGGCCGCATCATGCCCGGCGGGCAGGCCCGGGGATCCGCCGACGACGCGACGACCCACGGGGACGACGCCACGCTCACGAGCACCGGTCCGACGAGCACCGGTCAGATCGGCGCAGCCGGCCCGGGCTCGTCGGAACTCTCGCCACTGGCCTGGGCCGCCGGGCTCGGCATCGCGGCCTCGCTGGGCGTCCTGCTCGGGATCGTGACACATCTGCTGTACGCCTGGCAGCGCGCGGCGCGGGCGGGGCCCGGCCGCACGGGCAGCCGCGTCCGCCCGCACTCCCCTACCGGGTGATCTCGCCGTGACACGGTGGACCGGCGCGCCACTTTTACCATGGGCCCATGACACACGCGCTCCTGGACGAGCTGTCCTGGCGTGGACTCCTCCACGACAGCACCGATCCCGCCGAACTGCGGGAGCACCTCGACAGCGGACGGCGGCGCTGCTACATCGGCTTCGACCCGACGGCCCCCTCGCTGACGATCGGCAACCTGCTGCCGATGACCCTGCTGATCCGGGCCGCACGGGCGGGGATCGGCGCGGTCACCCTGTTCGGCGGTGGCACGGGTCTGATCGGCGACCCGTCGGGCAAGTCGGTGGAACGCAGCCTGCTCACCGCCCAGGAGGTACGGACAAACATGCTCGGACAACAGGAGATCATGGAATCCGTCTTCGCCCGGGCCTTGGACTCCGGCCAGCTCCCGCAGTTCGTCGACAACGCCGACTGGCTCGGCGGACTCGGGATGATCGAATTTTTGCGGGACGTCGGCAAGCACTTCCCCGTCACCGAGATGGTCCGCCGTGACTCGGTGCGCCGGCGGCTGGACGATCCCGATGTCGGCCTGACCTACACCGAGTTCAGCTACTCCCTGCTCCAGGCGTACGACTTCCGCCGCCTGTGCGAGGGCCACGGGGTCACCCTCCAGATGGGCGCCTCCGACCAGTGGGGCAACATCGTCGCCGGGATCGACTACGTGCGACGGGTGCTGCGCACCCAGGTACACGGGCTGACCTGCCCGCTGCTGCTGCGTTCGGACGGCACGAAGTTCGGCAAGTCGGAGAAGGGAGCGGTCTGGCTCTCGGCCGACCGCACCTCGCCCTACACCCTGTACCAGTTCGTGATCAATCTGTCTGACGACGAGGCACGCCGGTTCGCCCTGTTCTTCTCGCTCATCGACCGTGAGCCGCTGGAGCGGCTGTTCGCCGAGCACGCCGAGGCTCCGGGCAGGCGAGCGTTGCAGCGTCACCTGGCGCGGGAGATCACCGCACTGGTGCACGGCCAAGCCGCGGTCGACGCGGCCGAGGCGGCGTCGACCGCGTTGTTCAGCGGGGACGTGAAGGCGATCGGCGCGGATCTGCTCTCCGACGTCTTCGCCGACGTGCCCACGGTCGAGGAGCCGGCCGCCCGGCTCGAGGAGGACGGCTGGCCGGTCGTCGATCTGCTGATCGCCACCGGCCTCGCCAACAGCAAGCGGGATGCGCGCGAGCACCTGGGCAACCGTGCGGTCCTGGTGAACGGGGAACGGGTCGGCGTGGAAGCCACCGTCGGGACCAAGGATCTGCTGCACGGCTCGGTCATCCTGGTCCGCCGCGGTCGCCGGGAATGGCGGGTAGCCCGCTTCACCTGAGCCCGGGACCACCGAGCCCGGGACCACCGAGTTCACTTCCCTGCCTGTCCAGAGGGACGAATCGGACAGCCAGCCCGCTGAACAGGCAGGGAACGAACGAGGGAACGGGCGCGGCTACTTGGCCGGCGGCCCGACCAGCAGGCCCTTGATATATGCGGCGTGCTCGTCAGCCACTGCCTTCCTGCCCCGGGCTCGAGAGAGCACCGTACGCCCGGCGTAGCCGGCGACGAGCATCGAGCGCATCACGTTCACCCGGGCCGGCGCATTGTGCTTACGTAGATAACGCACCATGGACGCACCGCGCATCTGCAGCATCCACGTCTTACCGGCCCCGGAACCTCCCGCCCCGTGGGGTACCAGCAGATCGGTGCGCAGCTTCTGCCGCAGCCCCGCCTCACGGATCGCCCGGCCGAGCGCCATGTCCTCGTTGTAGACGTAGAACGTCTCATCGAAGGCACCTAGTTCGAGGAAGGTGGACCGGCGGACCGCCATGCAGGCGCCGGTCAGCCACTCGGGGTTCATCGGGCGGCCCGGTGTCGGCCGGGCGAACAGCGCCGAGCTCGGCGCCACCTTGTGCGCTCCCAGCACGTGCAGCAGCACCCGGCGGGGCGTCGGCTCCCAGCCGCCGTTACCGAGCTCGGGCTTGTCGTCGTGCCCCTTCATGGTGGCCGCGCTGGTCACCAGTTCGGGATCGGCGATGAGGTCGTCGACCAGCGTGTCGATGACCTCCACGGTGGGCCGGCTGTCCGGGTTGCCGAGCACCACGTACTCGTAGCGCGACGAACGGATGCCCATGTTGGCGGCCTTCGCGAATCCCTTGCCGCCGCCGGAGTCAAGGTAACGGCTGTTGGGCCGGCCCGCGATCAGCTCGTCAACGCGGTCGACGCCCTCGGCGTTATCGATGATCACAACCGGCATGTCCAACGGAAGGGTCGCGAAGAGCTGCTCGAGCTGGCCACGGCTGTGAAAACTGACCAGTACCAGCTCGTACTGCCACCTGGACCAGTTGGGCTTCTCGACGGACATGGCGGCACGCTCCTCACTGCGTGTGCTGACGCGCACTCAGGTGGATGTCCACGCCTCGTGCGGTGTTGCGGTCCTGCGGTCCTGTACCACACGGTATTCCCGCCCCAGGGCGGGATGGTATTTCGATAGGCGTAGCCGGTGACGGGCCGAGGTGGGTTCTCCAGCCAAAGCCGGTTCCGGCCGGCGTCAGCGGCGTCAGTTGCCGGCCGGGGCCAGCTCGGTCGGCGGGCCGGGCGGCGTCGTCTGCCCCGGTGGCGGGACCGGCCCCGTGGGCGCCGGTGACGTCGCGGAGGCCACGGCCGGCCGCTCCGGCTTGGGCCAGACGGCGGGCCGGTCCCGGGCCACGAAGCGCCGCACCCCGCCGAGCGCGACGGCCTGGAGGAAGAAGACCTGCGCGACCAGGCGGGTCGGACCGGGCGGCGTGCGCCCGGTCAGCAGCGCCGCGGTGCTCACAGCGCCGACGGCGTTGCCCGCCAGGAACAGCCGGGCGATCCAGCTCCGGCGGGCGGCCGGGAGGGCGAGCCCCACCAGGACGACCTGCGCCAACGGGCCGAACGACGAGCGGACCAGCCGGTGGCCCCACAGTTGCGGGGTGACCGGCAGCGCGCCGGGCACCAGCGCCGCCCGGCGCCGCCAGAGCATGTCGAGGTTGCCAGCAACGATGCGGGTCCGCCGCTCCCACTCCGCCGAGTAGTCCGGGCTCGACGACTCGATCGAGTACGCCTCGGGTTCGTAGACGACCCGCAGCCCCCCTTCGAGGATGTCGAGAGCCAGCCAGGCATCGTCGACGGCCACGTCCGCGGGCAGGGGCCGAAACGCCTGGCGGCGGAAGGCCAGCATCTCGCCGACCACGCCGATGGTCGCGCCGGTCGCCGACTCGCGGCGCTTCAGCCAGGACTCGAACTTCCAGTAGAAGCCCTGGGCGCCGTCGGGATCGTCGACCTGCTTCTCCCCTGCCACCGCGCCGACCGTCTCGTCGGTGAAATGGCGGGCGGCTGCCCGCAGGGCACCGGGCGCGAGCACGGCGTTCGCATCGGTGAGCACCACGAGCTCGTGGGTGGCGGCGGCGACTCCCCGGTTGACCGCCCGCGCCTTGCCGAGGCGTTCCCCGGACGACAGCACCCGCACGCCGGGCCGGCGCGAGGCCTCGGCCGTCTCCGGATCGTCGGCCACGACGATGATCTCCATCGGCCCGGGATAGTCCGTGCCGGTGAGTTCATCCAGTTTCGCCCCGATCACCGCCGACTCGCGATAGGCGGAGACGACCACGCTCAATCCCGGCCAGATCTCAGGGTCCGGCGGTGCCGTCGACTCCAGGCCACGGCTGCGCAATCCGATATAGATCGGATACAAAACGTGACCGTAAACGGCTGTGGCTCCCAGCGCCGCGACGGCGGCACCTCGACCGATGGTCCGGACACCTGTCATAGCGGTTACCGTAGCGTTCCGCCGGTCAGCCACAACCAACGGCTCCGTCCTTTGCGGTACGGCGCCATTGACTCCATGACACGCCATGACGCCATGACGCCGCGCAGCCGTGGCACCCGCACCGCGCCAAAGTCGTCCCGCGGAATCGGATGGACCCCCCGGCGGACATGCGCGCACCTCGACCCCACCTTCACCTCACGACACTCTTGTCATCTACCTGCAACTGTCCGCGACACCCCGCACGAGTACCGAGCCCGCAGTCGTTACCCAACCCCACGGTCGTTACAGTTGTCCGGTGAGCGACTCCACGCGCTGGATCGTCGTTGTCGAGGAACCGTTTCTCCCAGCGGACGCGGGCGGGCGGGTGGAGACCTTCAGCTTCCTCACCGCGGCCTCCGCGGCCGGCGTTCGGATGCAGGTCCTGGTGCCTTCCCGGGAGAACCTGGATATCGCCGCGTATGAGGAGGCCGTGCCGGGTTCGGCCGTCATCCGGCTGCCTCGTGACGACAGCCCACGGGCACACCTGACGGCCCGGCCATTCATGCACGCCTCCCGGCCGGTCGGCCCGTTGCGCCGCGCGCTGGAGTCGACGCCGCCACGAGCCGACGCCGTGATCAGTTACAGCTGCCGGACGTCGCATCTCGGCGAGGAGGTCGCCCGGATCTGGAAGCTGCCACATCTGGTGCGCGCGCACAACGTCGACTCGGAGTTCTTCCGGGTGCTGGCCCGCAACAGCTCGGGGCCGCGCACCGTCGCCTACGAGCTGGAGTATCACAAACTGCGACTGGCGGAGCTTTCGATGCACCACTCTCCGCTCATCACCTGCATCGCGGACATCTCGCTGGAAGACCACAACTGGCGGCGTACGCGGGCGCGCATCCCGACGTTCCACCTGCCGCCGTTCCTGCCTGTCGGTGCCCTCACCGCATCGACGGGCACCGAGCCGACCGGCACCGAGCCGACCGGGTCGGCCCCGCCGGGCCGGAAGCCGGCACCTCGGGACGGCGCCGGCAAGAAGCTGATCTTTGTTGGCTCGCTGGACACCCCGACCAACATCGAAGCCCTGCGCTGGTTCCTCGGCGGCTGCTGGCCGACGATCCGGGTCCGCCATCCCGACGCGACCTTCCAGGTGGTGGGGCGGCGTCCGGAGGAGGGCCTGGCGGCATGGCTCGGTGGCTTCGAGGGCGTGGAGCTGCACACTGACGTGCCGAGCGTTGCCGGTTACCTCGCCACGGCCACCCTGTCGGTGAACCCGATGCGTTCGGGATCCGGCGTGAACATCAAGGCGATCGAGGCAATGGCGACGGGAACGCCAGTCGTGAGTACACCCACCGGCAGCCGCGGCCTCGGCTGGACGCCCGGTACCCACCTCCTCGTCGCCGAGGACGCGGGGGCCTTCGCCGACGCCGCCTGCGGCCTGCTGGAACAGCCCTGGAAGGCGGCCGAGATCGGAACAGCCGGCCGGGCCTACGTGCTACAGGAACTCGACCACGCGGCACTCATCGGTCGCATCCAGGAACATCTGACGCCAGCCTGAGTCCTTCCCGCCGGGCCACTCCCGCCGGGCCTCACCGGGCCGACGGAGGAGGGTGGTAGGCGGGAGACCGGTGGGCGGGAGACATATCAGAAGGTGAGCATCACCTTGCGGGCGTCGAACGCCTCCGCGTAGCGCGTCCCGCACTCGACGCCGCGCAGCCGCAGGGTTGCGCGGAAGGTCTCGTCGTCGAACCAGGCACGGTCCTGCTGGCTGCGGAAATGACGTTTGAGATGGTCGAGTTTTGCCCCGACCCTCTCCTCGGGGATCGGGACGTACAGGCTGGGGGACAGCCGGTCGGCCTCCCATTTCGGGATCTCGTAGCCGAGGATGAGCGCCCCGCGAAAGGCCTGCCACGCCAGCTCGCCGAGCACCCGGTGATCCTGGTGGGCATCCGCGAGCGCCGGGGCGAACACGATGTCCGGGGTGACCTGGCGGGCGATCTGCAGCAGGACCTCCTTGACCCCGCTCCACTCCCGAGGGAGGAAACCGTCCCGGACCTCGTGCAGGTGCAGCGAACCGAGCGAGGAGCCGAGCAGTTCACGCGCGCTCTCCTCCGCCTCCGAGCCGCGCTCGCCCTCGCTCGAGAAGACCACCCAGTGCACGGCGGCCTCCGGATGGGCGGCCAGCAACTGCATGATCGTGGCAGCGGCGCCGATCTCCACGTCGTCCGCGTGTGCCCCGAGGGCCACGACGCTGTACGCCCGACCATCGGCCGGCGGGCCCGCCGTCAACGCCAGCATCCGGCACTCCTCCGCGCTCGCCCGCCCTTTCTCTCCCCCTCATGCCAGTGCACGAAGCCTCCGCCCCCCGGTTTCCCGGCAACCGGCCATGCCGTTGACCTTTCGCATCCACACCAACACTTGAAGTACCCAAGCACCCGGAGTGCCCACCGGACCGGCAGAAACACGCGGTGTCCGTCGAGCGGTTCAGAGCAACGCGTGATAGCGGTTCTGCGCGGGCTCCAGACCGTCGGCGATGAGCATCTCGACCGAGTCGGCCGCGTGTTCGAGCAGGAGGGGCAGCTCACGGCGTTCGGTCGGGGTGAAGTCCCGCAGCACGAAGTCGGCCGGATCCATCCGGCCGGGCGGACGGCCGATGCCGACCCGGACCCGCAGGTAGTCCCGTGTCCCGAGCGCCGAGGAGATGGACCGCAGACCGTTGTGGCCGTTGTCCCCACCGCCGCGTTTGAGCCGCACAGCCCCGAAGGGGATGTCAAGCTCATCGTGCACCACGATGAGCCGGGAGACCTCGGCCTTGTAGAAGCTCCGGGCCGCCGCGACAGGATGGCCGGAGAGATTCATGAAGGAGAGCGGGCGGGCGAGGACCGCCCGCGCCCCGGCCAGGCGGGTCTCGGCGACATCGGCCCGGGAACGGTGCGACTTCAGCCGCGACCCGGTCCGCTCGGCGAGCAGGTCCACGACCATGAAGCCGGCGTTGTGCCGATTGCCGGCATAGGTCGGTCCGGGATTGCCGAGGCCGACGACGAGCCAGGGCCCATCGTCGGCCGGGATGGTTACCATCGGCAGACAACATCGGCGATGGAGCGGATCCGCTTAGACGGACGCGCTCGCGACGCCGGCCTCCTCCGCCACCGGAGTCTCGCCGAGCGAGGCCTCCTGCTGAGCGTTCGTCCGCTTGGCCAGGCACTGCACGACGACCAGGTCGGTGTCGGCGTCGAGCTCGGAGCCGGCCGGCAGCACCAGCTGGCGGGCGAAAATGCTCGTACCCGGCTCGAGCCCGGTGATGTCGACCTCGATCGGGCCGGGCAGCCGGGTGGCGTCGGCCTTCACCGCAATCGTGGTGACCTGCTGGTCGACCAGGGTGTCCGGGTGTGGTTCCCCGATCACCTGCACGGGGATATCGGCCACGACCTTCTCGCCCCGGGCTACGAGCACGAGGTCGATGTGCTCGAAGCTGCCCTTGATCGGGTGGCGCTGGACGTCCTTCGCGAGCGCGAGTTCGGTCCCCTCGGCCAGCTCGAGCGTCAACAGGACGTTCGTGCCGGCGTCGGTCTTGAAGGCGTGGAGTAGGTCGTGTGCGGGCAGCGCAATGTGACGCGGCGGCTTACCGTGACCATAGAGAACGGCCGGGACCTTGCCGGCCCGACGGGTGCGACGAGCCCCGCCCTTACCGAACTCGGTGCGCGGCTCCGCGGCGATGCGGACCTCGGACATGGCGGCGCTCATCCTTTCCTAAACTGGGGATCCGGCGCCGGAGGGCGGTGGAACCACCGCGGCGCGGTCCTTCACAGTACCGGACGCGCCACGGCAAGGGGGAAACGACCCCGTTCTGTCAAGACCCTTGGTGCGTCGCGGCCTTGGTCACCCTGCCCGGTCACGCCGGGCCGCACCTCAGCGCACCTGCGGCCGGATGGTGGCAGCGGGGCGGACCTCCACCTTGGCGGGTAGCCGCGGACGACCGACCGCGGTCCGGGCTCGATGGAGCACCGGGCCACGGATGTCGTCGAGCACGCCGGCGACCCCCGGCCCCGGGACAACGGTGACCGCGATCTCCAGCACGGGTTCCCGCCGGCCACGCAGCACCGCCCGCACCGCCTCGACGCCCGCGATCCCGAACACGTCGTCCTCGACGGCGTCGGTCAGTGCCGCGGCGGACAGATGGACACCGCCGAGCGCATCATCCGTCACGTAGAGTCCACGGCGCCGCGCCGCCAGCGCCGTCTGCGCCCGAAGCCACCCGAGGGCGAGCAGGACGACCAGCCCGGAACCGATCCCCACGGCGAGCCAGAACCAGGTGTGGGAGGTCGGGTAGGAACGGGTGTCGGCATCGAGCACCGCCTCGTCGGCGACGCCGTCTCCGAACGCACCGGCCCCCACCAGCAACGCGAGAACACCGGCCGCGAGGCAGAGCAACCCGACTCCGACCAGGGCGACCCGGTTGAGGCGGTCGGGCGGTGGCTCGGACAGCCCGGCCGGCCCACCGCCGGGCTCCGTGGGTACCCCGCCACCCGCCGAGCGGCCCTCGGCGGTCTGCCCTCCCGCTGCCCGTGTCTCGGTCATGCCGCACCGCCACCGGTCCGTCCCGCCCCGTTGACGGTCCGGTCCGCGGCCGGTGGGGTCGCCTGGATGCGCAGCTCGAGCGGCTCAGCCAGTTCGAAGGAGGCAAGCAAGGAGGCCAGGACGGCACCCGCGCGTTCCCGCGCGCCACCGGCGGCACGCGGCCGAAGACGCAGGCGGACGTCGGCGGTCCGGTCACGGACCCGAACCCGGGCGGCCCGCACCCCGTCGACGGTCAGGGCGGCGGAGCTCAGCGCCCGCGCAAGCCCTCGCCGCTCGACGAAGACAATGGTCTGCGCGCAGCTGCGCCGCACGGTGAGTCGGGACGGCGTTCCGCGCCGCGCTCCGAGCCAGATCAGCAGCAGGCCGACCAGAACGCAGATCCCCGCGGCCAGTCGGACCGCCCCGGAGGACCAGGCCGTGCCCGCCAGGCCGTCCGCCCACGCCGGCCAGTCGACCACGGCGTAGCCCCTGCCACCGCCGGCCGCAGCCACGATCTCGATGACGGTGATGACCCCGGCGGCCGCGGTCAGCGCGGCGAGCAGTCCGGCAACGATCCTACGCCCCACCCACACGGCACCCTCCCCTCACCGAGCCCAGCCTTGCCTGTTACCCGTGCTCTTGTTACCCGTGCTCTGAACGCGAACCGGCGGGACAGAAGATGGCCGCTACCCATCGGAGGACAGCGACGGGATCTCGATGTCCAGGTGTGCCACGCGCACACCCGTGAGCGCCGCGACCCGGTCCCGCACCTCACAACGGACCAGCTCGGCCGTCTCCGTGACCGGGATCGGGTAACGCACGGAGAACGACATCGTCAGCCGGGCGGTGGCTCCCTCCATCTTCGCCGAGACCCGTGGCCGCCCGGCACGCCCACGACGCCGCGCGCCGCCACGGCGCGGGAATCTGCGTGGCGGTCCGGTAACGCCGACAACGTCCGCCGCCGCCATGGCCGCGATCTTCTCGACAACCCGGTCCGCCACCCGCAGGGAACCGGCCCCTGACCGCCTACCCGCGGGACGGCCCGGTCGCACACGCTCCCTCTCGTTCACCGCCGCCCCCGACGCCGGTCACCGCCCACGTAACGGGTGATATCGAGATCACCATCCACCACCTTGCCGATAACCAGCCCTATCGCACCGAAGACCAGCACGATCAGAAACTCGCCGAAGCCCCCGAAGGCGAGGGCGAGTCCGGCGATCAGACCGATGATCAGGCCAAGCGCGCTCGATCGCATGTGGCTCTTCCCCTTTCCCAGCCCATCCAGCCCGGCCCATCCAGCCCGGCCCATCCTGCGGCCGCGGTACCCGGTCCGCCCCTCTGGACCGGCAGATCGAGGGGCGTCCCGCGTGATCGTCACATGGAACCGGGCCCGGGGTGCGGTCCCGCGGACCCGGTGTCGCCTCAGCGCACCCGAGGACCACGGCCGGGGCCGAACCGCACCCAGCGGTACGACCACCACCGGCGCGCGGAGTCGGGACACCGGCGCCCGCGACCGCGAACCCAGGCGAACAGGATGCCCGCGGCGGTGGGCCGATGATGGGTGGTGAGGCGGACGCCCGGAACACCCAGCGCGTCCGGCCCAGCCGGCCCGTCCGGCGCGGATCGCAGGGCCCGCAGGCCGGCGGCGAACGCCTGTGGATCACCTCCCCGATCCGGGTGGTGCGTGCGGATGAACGCGCGGATCTCGGCCCTGCGTCGGGCGGCGTCGAGCTGGCGTCGGGATGACTCCTGCCGCCGATCGGAGGTCACGACGCCCCCATCTCCGCCACCCCCGCATCC
>NZ_CDWRCK010000137.1:2311-12161 GCF_977927595.1 Frankia sp. CcWB3 | reverse complement strand
GCTTCAGCCTGCTCCGCAAACGGGCCCTCCTCACCCGATGATCACCGGCGGGCCAGAAGAATCACAAGATCAGCGACAGATCCAGATCCGGCGATCCTGCACCAGATGCTGCTGCGGTACCGGTGGAGCCTGGCACCGGGCTACCGGATATCATTAGACCGTTTCCCGCTACCTGTTCCACGGGACGGGCTACCGGTCCAGCTGGAAAAGATTTCCTGACCACCTGACCGACCCTGTCACCCCTCGGGATTCACGTCGGAAAGAAGCGGTACCGCGGGTATTTGCGGCAGTCCGACCGGGCGCAGAAGGCTTCGTTGCCCCGGAGGAGCGCCGGAGACGATGACTTACTCCGCGACGTTCACTCCACCGGCGCGGTCGCGGGCCGGGTGTCTCACCTCATCACCCAAGGAAGTAAGGATATGCCGGCGATCAGCCGTTCGGGCATCATCCTCTTCGAGGACCCAGCGATCCACAGCAGCCACCGCAGCCTCCTGACAAAGGTTTTCACTCCCCGGAAGATGAACGCGCTGGAGCCGAAGATCCGCGAGTTCTGCGCACGCTGCCTCGATTCCCTCGTCGGCATCGACCGATTCGACTTCATCAAAGACCTGGGCGCGCAGATGCCCATGCGCACCATCGGCTACCTGTTGGGTATCCCCGAGACCGGGCAGGAGGCGACCCGGGACCGCCTCGACGAAGGCCTACGGCTGCGGGACGACGAGGATCGCGCCGCGCAGGCGGTGAACTTCGACTGGGAGGAGTTCGGGGACTACATCGACTGGCGGGTCGAGCACCCGTCCGAGCCCGTGCGTGTCTCGTAGCGTCCCGTAAGGCCCGGCGGCCAGCCCCGCTGCCCGCGTGGTGTCCCCGGCCCCGCCTCACCGGCATCGAAAGTCCGTTCCCGTGCGGCTGGGTCCGGCACCCTCCGCCGAGGACGGGGGGCCGATAGGGCAGCCCGGATCGCCACGGGACGAGGATCCAGTTCCTTGGGCGGAACGAGATCTTTCCAGGCGGCGGGTGCGCCTCCTGCCACCCTGGCCGGCGACTACAGCACGTCACCAGCAGTCGTCGGGTGCCCGGGCATCAGGGACGTGCGTTGGCTTCGGTCCTGGCGCGGAGGCCGGGCCGGGCGAGTGCGTGTCGGGAGAGCTTCGAGGGCCACCAGATCTTCGGACCGAGGTCATGGCTCAGTGCCGGCACGAGGACCGAGCGGACCAGAACCGTGTCCAGCAGCACCCCGAAGGCCACCGAGAAACCCAACTGGGCCAGGAAGACCAGCGGGAGGACGCCGAGTACGGCGAACGTCCCGGCGAGGACGATCCCGGCCGAGGTGATGACCCCGCCCGTGACCGCGAGGCCGCGCACGATGCCGCTACGGGTGCCGTGGATGAGGGTCTCCTCCCGGACCCTGGTCATCAGGAAGATGTTGTAGTCGATCCCCAGGGCGACGAGGAAGATGAACGCGAACAGCGGGAAGCCGGGATCCGCGTTGGCGAACCCGAAGACGTGGTTGAACACCACCGCGCTCACGCCCAGCGTCGCGGCGAACGAGAGCACCACCGTCGCGATCAGGAGGACCGGGGCGAGCAGTGCCCGCAGCAGGACGCCGAGCACAAGGAGGATGACGACCAGCACGATCGGGATGATCAGATTGCGGTCGTGGCGCGAGGCGTTCTGGGTGTCGAGATTGATCGCCGACTGGCCACCGACCAGGGCGTCCGCCCCGGGCACCTCCCGGACGACCCGTCGGATCTCAGTGATCGTGTTGTAAGCCTCGGCGGTGTCATAGCGGTAGACGATGGCGGCGTCGATGGCGATTCGACCGTCGACCGGGGCGACCTGGACCGACGCGGGTGCGCAGCCGTCGGGACCCCTCGCCGCCGGGCGCCCGCCGGACGCCGACCGGGCGGCGAGTTTGGGGTAGTCGACCTCCACGCAGACCGAGCCGGGAGCGGTGGCGACGCCGTCGACCTTCCGAACGGCGGCGATGACGTTCGCGGCGGCAGCGGTGTTGGTGATGATGACGGCCGGGGCGCCCTCCCCCTGGCTGAAGTTGGCGTCGAAGATCTCCTGGCCGACGATCGCCTCCGGCCGCCCCGTCAGGCTGTCCGTCGTCGACAGGCCGTCGACTTTCAGGGTGACGATCAGGGACGAGCAGGCCAGCAACACGACCGTCGTGACGATCCAGGCCCACCGGGCCCGGCGGACGAGGCCCCCGGCGAAGCGTGCCCAGAGACCGTGACCGGTGAGGTCGGCCTGGTGGTCGACGCGGGGAATGCGAGGCCAGAAGATCCAGCGTCCGGCGATCACCAGGAACACCGGCAGGAAGATTAGCATGATCAAGGCCGTACAGGCGATGCCGATCGCCGCTACCGGCCCGAGGCTGCGGGTGGAGTTCAGCTCACCGAGGATCAGGCAGAGCAGACCGAGGATCACCGTCGCCGCCGAGGCGATGATCGCCGGAGCGGCGCCCCGCCAGGCCGCAATCATCGCCTGGACCCGGCTGGGGTAGGTGTGCAACTCCTCCCGGTAGCGGCTCACCAGCAGCAGTGCGTAGTCGGTGCCGGCGCCGATGACCAGCACCGACAGGATGCCCTGACTCTGCCCGTTGAGGGTGAGGACGTCGTTCTTGGCCAACGGGTAGATAATCAGCGCCGAGACGCCGAGCGCGAGCACCGCGCTGAACAGCGGGAAGAACCACAGCACCGGGCTGCGGTAAACGAACAGCAGGATGCCCACGACGACAAGGCCCGCGGCGAGCAGCAACAGCCCATCGATGCCGGAAAACGCCTCGATGAAGGCGACGAGCAGACCCCCGGCCCGGCCGGGTGCACGGCGAGACCGGCCGGTGCCCCGTCGCGGGCGACCGCGACGACAGCCTTCTCGACGTCGACGAGTTCATCACCCTTGACCTCCCGGCCGCCGTCCTGGGCGACGAGCGGCACGGCCACGGCGGCCACAGCGCCGTTGCGGGCAAACTGGGGCGGCCCGAGCTGACCGGCGTCCACCCCGTGGATCCCGGCGAAGGACCTCACGTCGGCGGTGATCTTAGCTTTGTCCTGCGCGGTCAGCCCGCCCTGGCGATCGTAGACGACGAAGCCGGGAATCGTCTGCACAGAGCGGAACTGCCGCGACGCGGTGTCGACCTTGGTCGACTCGGCCGAGTTCGGGAGGTAGGCGGCGTTGTCGTTCTTTTGGACCTCGCTGAGCTTGCCCTGGTAGGATCCGTCGACGCCGCCGAGCAGGAGCCAGCCGACAGCCAGGAGCGAAGACGTAGACGATGCGTGGCCGGCGGGCGCGCGCCGGACGGCCACCGGAACCGGCGGGGCCGGAAGCAGAAGCGGGGCCGGAAGCGGAATCCGCCGGGGTACCGTTGCCGTCCCCGGGAGCGTTCCGCACCGCATCGGCCCCGGCGACGGCCGGCCCCGGCGGGAACTGTGCCGCTGGTGGTGCTGGCGCTGGCGGGGATGGTGCTGCCGGCGGGGACGGTGCTGCTGGCGCTGGCGGGGATGGTGCTGCCGGCGGGGTCTCCGCCCGTGCCGCCGACCCGCCGCCGCCCCCGACCTCGGACTCGTCCCCGCTGGTCATGCCCGTCTCCCCACGCCGAACGCACATCCTGTCCCAACGATGGCGATTCTGGCGCATGCCACCGACAGAACCCGTCGGCCCCACCGGCCGACGGGCGAAGAACCGATGAAAACCTTCACGTCAGGGATGTGACCCGCAAGTCCGGGGTGTGACTCGGTGCGGCAAGCGGCTCGTGGTGACCGTCAGCCCGGACCGTCAGCCCCGGCGGCGGCCTGCGCAGCGAGCAGGGTGTTGCGCAGCAGCATCGCGATCGTCATCGGCCCCACCCCGCCCGGCACCGGGGTCAGTTTCCCGGCCACCTCGCGCACCGCCTCGAAATCCACGTCGCCCCGCAGACCCTGCGGGGTCCGGTGCATGCCGACGTCGATGACGGTGGCGCCTGGCTTCACCGCGTGGACGCCGATGATCGCCTGTTTTCCCGCGGCGACGACGAGCACGTCGGCGCCGCGACAGACCGCCGCCAAGTCCCGCGTACGGGAGTGACAGATAGTTACAGTCGCATTACGTCCCACCAGCAGCTGTGCCACCGGACGACCGACCAGTTCGGAACGACCGACGACAACCGTGGGCGTACCGGACAACTCGACATCGTAGGAGTCCAGCAACTCGATGATTCCGGACGGTGTGCAGGGCCGCAGACCCGGCAGACCCCGGGCGAGCAGACCGACGCTGGCGGTGGTGAGCCCGTCAACGTCCTTCCCGGGTGGGATCCGGCCGACGAGCGCGGCCCCGTCCAAGCCTTCGGGCACCGGAAGCTGCAGCAGGATACCCGACACAGCCGGATCGGCGGCAAGATCGTCCAGGAGTGCCGCGACCTTCTCCTGGGAGGTGTCGGCCGGCAGGTGTTGATGCAGGTCGGCCATGCCGGCCTCGAGGCAGGCCCGACGCTTGCCGCCGACGTACACCGCGGACGCGGGGTCATCACCCACGAGCACGGTCGCGAGGCCGGGCTGGAGGCCGGTCCGGTCGCGGAACTCGGCGACCTCCCTGGCCACGTTCTCACGCACTCTGCGGGCGACGGCCTTGCCGTCGATGATCACTGCGCTCACTATCGGCCCTTCGCGTCACGGTCGTCAGATCATGCCCGGGTTCTACCCGGTCTCCGATCCGGGTCATGCCCGGGTCAGCCAGGCGTCCGGCGCGGTCTCCCCGGCCCCTGGCGCGGTCCCCCGGCGTCCGGCGGAGCCCGAGCGAGCACGCTACGCCAACAGAGCGCACAGGTGCCCAGTACCGTCATACCCACCACCGCGGGGAACCCTCGGGCGCGGGAAACGCCGACGGCGGCCACATTGTGGGGAGCAAGGCACGGTCCAGGGACCGCAGACCGTGCTCAGGTCCCCCAAATTCACCGGGCGACGGTCGGGCGACGGCTAGCCGATGACCGGGCACAGCCGGTTGGCCGTCACCGGCGGGCCGCTGGAACTCCCGAATAGGCCACGGCGGCCAGCCAGAGACGAACCTCACGCGGGGTAGACAGGCGAACGACCCGGTGTCCGGCGTGGTGTTCGGCGATGCTGTCGGCGAGACGGTTGCGGCTGGTACTCGGATATCTCCACAGCCAGGTGAGAAAAGCGAGGTCGAGCCGTTCCGGGCAGCCCGCGGCGAGGTCGGGACGGTTCCGTCCGTGCCACCGTGCCCAGCGTCGCAGTACTCGTGGGATGGTGATCCGCCGCGACAGGTCCAGGAACACGATGAGGTCGGCGGCGGGAATGCGCAGGTCCAGCGTGCCGCCGTAGTTCCCGTCCATCACCCATGCGGGCTCGGCGACGAGGTCGGCGACGACGGACCGCCATTGCGCCGTGGGTGTCTCGACCCATCCCGGTTGCCAGAAGTACCGGTCGAGATGCACGAGCGGCAGTCCGGTCTGGCGCGCGAGCTCGCGCGCCAGGGTGCTCTTGCCCGCCCCGCCGCTGCCGACGACGAGGATCCGCCGGGCGTCAGAGGGCATCGCTGCCGGCGCGGAGTCACGGCTCGTCCCGAGCGCATTCACCCGGTCAGTGTCCCACCGGTGCACCCGGCCTGGTGGTGAAACATCGTGCTTCGTCCCGACCCGACCGCCACCGCCCACCCGACCGCCACCGCCGAGCCGAGGGGGTGAGCCGCCGATGGCGCCAGCGTGTCGTTGATTGACGACGGTAGATCATGTTGCAATCCTCCGGCCTCGGAGAGTTGGCATTGCGTGATGGCTCCACGAACTCCTCCAGCCGGTCGACCGACGTCGGCCGATAACCGTCGATGGCTGACCGTGGCAGTCGGCCAGAGGAGATCATTTCGCGATGAACGATCGAAGGACATTCATCCGTGCCGCCACGGTGGCCACGACTCTCGTGCCCTGGTCGCTCGGCTACCTCGGCTCCGCCACCGCGGCGGACGCGGCCACCGCGGCACCGTCCTCCCCACCTGCGCCCGCCCGACCCGCCGTCGTGGACATTCCATCCCCGACCGGGGCCTCCGGTCTCCTCACCGGCGGCAACACCGCAGGCCTTCTCGCGGGCTACTGGCAGACCTCACCATCCGAGCTCAGTGGGTTCGTCTACCGCGGCGGTACGGTGCACGGCCTGCCGGGGAACAGCCGGCCGGCCGCGGTGAGCGAGGCCGGCGTGGTCGTCGGCGAGAACATCACGCGTTACAGCCGGGAGGCGTTCCGCTGGAACCGTGGCATCTATCAGTCGCTAGGATTCCTCGGCGGCACCCCCACCCAGAGCGGGCGGTCCAGTACCGCGGTCGACGTCAGCGACACCGGATTCATCGTGGGGACCAGCACCACCAATACGGGCGAGCAGCACGCCTACCGATGGTCAAACGGCACGATGACGGATCTGGGCACACTTGGCGGACCATTGAGTTCCGCCGTGGCCGTCACGGTGCAGGGAAGGGTGGCGGGTAACAGCCTCACCCGGGAGGGCGCCAGCCACGGGTTCCTCTGGTCAGCCGGCACGATGTCGGATCTCGGGACTCTCGGCGGTTCCTCGACCGTCGTCGCCGACGTGAACAACGCCAGGCAGGTCGTGGGGACCAGCGAGACCTCGGACGGCTATTTCCGCGCGTTCCTGTGGGACCGCGGCCGCATGACCGATCTCGGGACCCTCGGCAGTGACCTGCACAGCGAGGCGGTCGCCGTGAACAGTCTCGGTCAGGTGCTGGTGCGCAGCCTCGGATCGTCAGATGGCGGGTTCCTGTGGATCGCGGGCCGCCGCATCCCGATCACCTCACCGCTCGGCCCGCTGGAGCTTCTCGACCTCAATGATCATGGTGTGGTGTGCGGGACGGCGCCCTCGGGTCAAGGCAGCCACGCGTTCCGCTGGTACCGCGGCCGGCTGACCGATCTGGGCACCCTCGGAGGACCGGTGAGCGCGGGCAACGCCGTCACCCCGAACAACGTCGTGCTCGGTTCCGCGACCACCACGGACTCCCCGTTCCCCCAGGCGGCATTCTGGCCGAACACCGGCTCCTGACGTTCTCAGCGGCCCGTCACAATGGCTTCTCGGTGACGAGGGGCTTCTCGGTGACGAGGCCGCCGTCGACGTGCAGCCGGCGAGTCACGGCGACCGTGTCGAGCATGCGCCGATCATGGGTGACGAGCAGCAGGGTGCCCGCATAGCCGGCCAGCGCCTGTTCGAGCTGATCGATCGCCGGAAGGTCGAGGTGGTTGGTGGGTTCGTCGAGCACCAGGCAGTTCACGCCGGCCGCCTGCAGCAGCGCGAGCCCCGCCCGGGTGCGTTCTCCCGGCGACAGGGACGCCGCCGGCCGAGTGACCTGATCCGGGCCGAGACCGAACTTCGCGAACAGGGTGCGCACCTCGCCCGCCGGCCAGCTGGTCGCCCGCTCGGCGACGGCCAGCGCCGTAGCCTCACCCCGGAACAGGCCGCGGGCCTGGTCGATCTCGCCGAGCCGCACGCCGGACCCGAGTGCCTGGTGCCCCCGGGCCGGGAGGATGCGGCCGAGCAGCGCACCCAGCATGGTCGTCTTGCCCCCGCCGTTCGGCCCGGTGATCACCACCCGGTCCGCCCACGCGATCGTCAGGTCGACCGGCCCCAGAGTGAAGCCCGATCGGGCCACCACCGCGCCGGTCAACGTCGCGACGACATCGCCCGACCGGGGCGCGGCGGCGATCGACATGCGCAGCTGCCATTCCTTGCGAGGCTCCTCGACCTCCGCCAACCGGTCGAGGCGGGACTCGATGGACCGGACCCTGGCCGCGCTCTTCGTCGCCGCCTCGATCCGGGCTCCCTTGGCGGCCCGGTCACCGTCGGGCATCCGCCGCTTCGCCCGCACCGAACCCCGCACCGCCTGCTCCCGCTGGCGTTGCGCCTGGGCGACGAGATCGGCCCGCTGGCCGGCGTACTCCTCGTACCGCTCCCGGGCCTGACGCCGCGCGACCTCGCGGGCCTGCAGGTACGCCGTCCATCCGCCGGCGAAGAGGGTGAGGCCGTGCCGGTGCGGATCGAGTTCGGCGACGGTGTCGATGGTGCGGTCGAGGAACTCGCGGTCGTGGCTGACGACGACCAGCGCCCCGGGCACGCCTTGGACGAACCGCTCGAGCCGTTCCAGCCCGTCGAAGTCGAGGTCGTTGGTGGGCTCGTCGAGCAGGGTGATGTCGAACCGGGACAGCAGGACGCCGGCCAGCGATCCCCGGGCGGCCTGCCCGCCGGACAACGCCGTCGTCGGGCTGTCGAGCGCGCCCGCGGGCAGACCGAGATCGGCGCACACCTCCTCGGCGCGGGCGTCGAGGTCGGCCGCGCCGATCGCCAGCCACCGCTCCAGGGCGACGCTGTAGCGGTCGTCGACCCCAGACGTGCCAGGGACCCCAGACGTGCCAGGAGCCCCAGACGTGCCAGGGAGCCCGGACGTGCCCAGGGCCAACGCCTCGGTCGCGGCGTCGAGCTCGGCCTGCGCCGCGGCGACGCCGGTGCGACGGGCGAGGAAGGCCCGCAGGGTCTCCCCGGGGTCGCGGTCGGGTTCCTGGGGGAGCAGGCCGACGTTGGCGGTCGGCGGCGCGAGATCCACCCGGCCCGCGTCGAGCGCCACCTGCCCGGCGAGGGCACGCAACAACGTCGACTTGCCGACGCCGTTGGGCCCCACCACGCCGAGACGGTCGCCGGGCGCGACGGTGAGGGAGACGCCGTCGAGGACGGTCGCCCCACCGCGGGTGACGGTGAGACCGGACGCGACGAGGGTGGCGGACATCTGACCAGTCTGGCGCATGGACGGCGCATCGCGTCCCGCCCCCTGGGGCCGCATCCATCCGGTGGGACCCTACGGTGAGTTCGTACGCTGGGTTCGTACGCTGGGTCCGTGCGGCTGACCGGCGCCGAGGCCCGCATCGTCCGGGCGGGCGAACCCGGACACGCTGCTGCCATCGAACTGCTCATCACCCGATATGACCAGTACCAGGCCGCCCCGCCCGCCGGGCCGGCGATTATCGTGACGGTGGCCCGCTGGTCAGGGTGGGCCTTCTCGACGTAGCCGGCTGTTGACATCGCCGGCCGTCGACATCGCCGTCAGTGCGGGCCGGTTCCGGTCGTGCCCGGCGCCCGCGGGCGGTCCCAGCCGGGCGGCAGGGTAGCCGGTGTGCGCCAGGACGGGTCCGGCTGGAAGTCGCACCAGGTGCCGTCGAACGGGAACGCCCCCGTCTCGACGAGCCGCAGCAGCCGCTCGCCCTCGGCCCGCACCGCCGCCGCGTCGGTGACCCAGTAGTGCTCGGGAAACGCGAGCCGTTCCGCGAGCTCGTGCTCATCCTTCCACTACCAGGTCCGGTCCGGGGAGACCCACAGGTCGAGGTCGTGGTCGGTCGTGTCCACCCCGACGAGTCCGTCGTGGCGCCAGGCCACGGCAGGTGCCTCGAGATTGATGTACCAACGGGCGAACCGCCCCTGCCGGTCCCAGAACCACCACACCGAGTGCGCACCCGCCGGTGGGATCATCATAAGGATGTTCGGCCCAGGCCAAGCCCTCTCCACCAGCACCGTGGATTGGCGGATCCATTCGGCGAACGGCATGTCGCGCAGGCCGCGACCGTCCGTGCTCAGCTCGACGGCCATCGGGCAGCCGTGCGGGATCCACAGCCGCAGCCCGCGCTCATCGTGGCCGACCACGTGACCCGCGCGGACGAAGACGAGCCGCTTGGTGGTGAACGACCGGTGCACGACCACTTCGCCCGGGACGAATTCTCCTGGAACGAATTCGCCCGGGACGAACGGACCCGCCGGTGCGGCGCCCGAACCGAGCGGTGGCGATGCCTGGGGACCAGCTTGGGGACCAG
>NZ_CDWRCK010000137.1:0-1724 GCF_977927595.1 Frankia sp. CcWB3 | reverse complement strand
CCTGGGGACCAGCCTGGGAACCGGGATCATACGCCACGGGGCTTTCCAGCTTCGTCACCGTCCGACTGTACGGTGCCGTCCTGCCCCGGCGTGCCCCCACCACAACCCCACGACAGACGGGATGGGACGCTCATGACGGTCGATTCCGTCGTCGATCAACCGCCGGCACCGGCCAGCAACTCCCGGACGACAGGCACCATCGGATGCTCCGTCCCCCAGACCCTGAGCAGATCGGCGAGCAGCGCCGAGAGGGTCTCGGCGGCCGACGCCCGATGGCCGGCGCCGAGCTGCAACAGCCCGATCTGCCGTCGCAGCTCGAAGACCTGGGCGTCGTCCGCACCGAACACCCTGATCTCGTCCTCCAGCAGCCCACGAAGCTGTTCGAGCGCCTGGCCGGTCTCACCGATCAGGGCCCGGCAGGTCGCCTCCCGCAGGCGGCAGCGCAGAACCCGCTCGCTGTCCGGAGCGTCCCGGTGGACAAGATCGACGAGAAGCGTGCGGTAGCCGTCCACGGCGCGGCGGAAGTCGCCGCCCTCGAACAGGTGGTCCGCCAGATCGAGACGGAGCGCGAGCACGTCCGCGCTGTCGTGGCCAAGGGCACGACCAGCCCGGTCCACCGCCGCCGCTAGCACACCGGCGGCCTGACTGTAGCGGGAGGCCCGGGCCAACGTCCGAGCTTCGTCCCGGGCACGACGAAGATCAGACCGCCTGATCCCGCCATCGGGCTCCCCGGGCGGCTCAGCAGTGGATCTCCGGGTGGAGGGGGCAGTGTTCGGGGCCGCCCCGCGCGGTACCACCCGGGCCGCGACCGCCGCGTACAGCCGTACCGGGTTGTCCGCGGCGTCGTCGACGGCCCCGGGAAGCGGGCCGAGGCCCACCACGGATCCGATCAACGCCGCGTACACCTTCTCCACGCTGCACGGGCGATCCTCCGGCGCCTTGCGCAGCATCGCGGCGACCAGCTCGTCGAGGCCGCCCGGCACGTCGGCGCGCAGCGACCGCACCCGCGCCGGGACCTCCTCGACCTGCTTGTTCATCACCGTGTAGGACGACGAACCGGCGAACAGCCGCTGACCGGTCAACATCTCGAACAGCGTGGCACCCAGCGCGTAGATGTCGGTGGCCGGCGTGCTCAGGCCGGCAAGCACCTGCTCGGGCGCCATGTAGGCGGGGCTGCCGAGGTGCTGGCCGGTCACCGTGATCTTCGACAGGTTGGTCCGGTCAAGCGCGACGGCGAGCCCGAAGTCCAGCACCTTCACAGTGCCGTCCGGCTCCAGCATCAGGTTCGCCGGTTTGAGGTCGCGGTGCACGAGCGACGCCCGGTGCGCTACCGCGAGCACCGAGGCCACCTGGGCGGCGATCGCGGCGGCCCAGCCGACGGGCAGCGCGCCCTGCTCGGCGACAAGATCCGCCACGCTGAGGCCGTGCACCCGCTGCATGACCAGGTAGGGACGCCCCTCGTGGGTACCCGCGTCGTACACCGCCGGCACCCCCGGATGCAACAGGCGGGCGGTGATGCGGGACTCCCGGATGAACCGGCGGATCAGCTCCTGGTCCGGCTGGCCGTCGGGAAAACGGACGAACTTGACCGCGATCTCCCGGTCGAGTTTCACATCCCGGCCGACCCAGACCTCACCCATTCCGCCTTTGGCCAATGGAACAGCCTCGAGCTCATACCGCCTATCGATCATCCACCGCGCGGCCACCGCGCCCCCGCCCCTTCC
>NZ_CDWRCK010000136.1:0-11697 GCF_977927595.1 Frankia sp. CcWB3 | reverse complement strand
GGGGAGGAGCCTGAAGGAGGCGGAGCAGCGCCAGGCCGCGGATCCGGCGACGGCGAGCGCGAAACCGGGCAGACCCGCGAGGCCGCGACCCGAGCGGGCCACGATGCCGAGGACGACCGTCAGGGTGAGCAGCAGCAGGCACGTGGTGCCCGTGCCCCGGGCGGCGTACCAGAGGGCTTCGGTGCTCATCGGCCGGAACCTCTCGGCCGTGTCGCCGATCCAGCGGATGCGACTCGGGTTCCATCCTCGGCGGGCGGAGCCGTCTCGGCCCGGTCTACCCGGACCCCGGCCACCTCGACTCCGGCCACCCCGGCCGGGCTCGGGTCGGGCCAGCCCGCGGTCGTGACGATCGAGCTGTCCGCGGCGACGAGCCGTGCCGGCATCCCGAGCCGGCGCGGCCAGCCCACCGCCGCAGAACCGCGGACGATCGCGGCGGTGCTCGCCGTGTTCGCGTCGAGGCAGCTCGCGGCCGCCACGGTAGCGGTCCGCCAGACCACCGGCGCGGGCTGGCAGGTGCGCGGATCCAGGATGTGGTGCAGGAGCCGCCCGCCGCGCCGCCACCGTCGCCCGAGGGTGCTGGACGTCGCGACGGCGCTCCCGGCGGCCAGGGTGACGGTGCAGGCGGGCTCTCCCGGGCGGTCCTGGACCCGGATGCGCCAGCCGCCCTCCGGCGCGTTCCCGGCGGTGGCGACATCCCCGCCGAGGCTGACCAGCACGCCGGGCTCGGTCACCACGAGCCGGGCGGTCGTGCTCCACACCGACCACTCGACCGCCGCTGCCGCGCCGGGCATCTCAGGAACCACCGGTCGACGCGTGCGTGGGACCGTCGTCCCGCCCGACCAGCCGCCGGACGAGGACGCGCTGTCGGAGGTCGACGACGAGGTGGATCCGTTACTCGAGGTCGCCGAGCTGTCGTCCGTCGTCGAGGCCGAGATGGCCGCGGATGTCGAGGCGTACACCCGACGAGTACCCGCCGTCGGATCACCCCCACGGGCGTGGGGAGGACGTCCGGGTCCGGGTCGCAGATGTAGCAGGGACCGGATCACCCCCACGGGCGTGGGGAGGACCCGCTATGGGCATGGGGGTTCGCGCCGACGGACGGATCACCCCCACGGGCGTGGGGAGGACGAGCACTGCATGAGCAGCGGTGGTCAGGTCTACGGATCACCCCCACGGGCGTGGGGAGGACGGCTTCGAGGAGCGTCGCGTCGAGCATGGACGCGGATCACCCCCACGGGCGTGGGGAGGACCACGTCGCCGGATACGTCGCCCCATCAACCGGCGGATCACCCCCACGGGCGTGGGGAGGACGACGCCGGTGCCGCCAACCCGTTCCGGCTGTCCGGATCACCCCCACGGGCGTGGGGAGGACATGGGCGGATCAGCGGAGGTGAAGCGGAGCGGCGGATCACCCCCACGGGCGTGGGGAGGACCCGTTCCGGGCATGCGGGCCGTCCCGGGCATGCGGATCACCCCCACGGGCGTGGGGAGGACACTTGATTACCTGGGCTTTTAGGTGGTCTCCGGCGTCTGTTGTGATTGTAGGCCGATGAGTTGGAGGCCGTCGAAGTCGAGGACGTGGCGGCGTCGTTCTCCGGCAGTTTTGATCGTGAAGTCTTGTTCGGTGTCGGCGGGGTGGATGCAGACGGCGGCGCCGTCGGAGATGCTGGCGGCGACGTCGTTCCAGAGTTTGTCGCGGACGCGGGCGGAGACGGTGCCGACGTAGAGGCCGGCGGTGGGCTCGACGAGCCACCGGCTGAGGGCGCCGCGGACGTGGTCGGGGACGGCGGCGGTGGAGATGACGATCATTCCTGCCATGGGATGCCCAGGTTCACGTTGACGTCGTCGGGTTCGAGATCGCCATTGTCGAGGGTCGGGGGATCGCCATCGACGTCCAGACCGGCGTCCTCGGTGAAGTCGATCAGGTCGGGGTCTGGGCCGTCGCCGTAGTTGACGCCGGCTTTGACGGAGCCGAGCTGGGGATCCCAGAGGTGGACCATCTCGACCGCGAGGTTGCCGCGGCTGTCCTCGTCGTCCCCGTTCTTGGAGTTGGTGGGGTCGCGGTCGGGGTCGGGGTCGAGCAGGTTCTGGATGTCTCGGACGATGGTGGGGAGCAGCTTGACGAGTCGGAACTCGGTTCACCCCCACGGGCGTGGGGAGGACTTCCATGCCGCGTAGCTGGGCGAGGGTGGTGCCTTCGGGTACCTCGGTGGAGAAGCGGTGCCGGTACATGCGGCTGGCGACGCGGACCCGAAGGTCGTCTGCCCAGGCGCGGACCTGTTTTTCCAGCCAGGCGGTGGTCAGGCCCGCGGGATGGATGGTGGCATAGCTGCGGATGCCGCCAGCGCCGACGCAGACGAGGCTGGTGCCGTGCCGGGCGATCGTGCTCATCGCCGGCTGGGTGATGGAGGTTCCGGGGCCGAGCAGGATGCAGGACAGGGTGGCGACAGGGAGGTAGACCTGCTCGGTTCCGCGTGGGGACTCGACGTAGGCGAGCACGCCGGTGTCGTCCTGGGTGATGCGGACGGACTCCATGTAGAGGAAGGACAGCGAGTCCGTGACCCGGGGCAGCATCGCGAGAGTCGGCCGGCCGAGCCGGTGTTTGGCTGTCGTTGCGCTCCGTGGTGCGCTCATCGGCTGCCGCCGATCGGGGCGATGCTGAGCAATCCGGCGCCGTGGGCTTTGCCGCGGCCGACGCCGCCGAGGATGGCTGTCCGAAGCGCATCGGGGTCGGTGACGACGGCGATTCCGTCGTAGCGGGTGAGCGCGTGGCGGATCTGGGCGCGGCCTTGGCGGGGTCCGGTGATGTCGTCGAGGGGCAGAGCGGTCGAGCTGCGTAGCGCGAGGCCGCAGCGGTCGGCGCGGCTGGTCCACCAGGTTTCGGCTTCTTGCCCGCGGAGGGCGGCGAGCCGGCCGGGGTGCTTGGCGTTACGGCCGAGCCGTTTGGCGGGGTTCGCGACGAGCCGGTAGTGCACGCCGAGGCCGGTGTGCAGCCGGTTGAGCAGGCCGGTCAGGCCGCGGGTGGTGACCTGGCCGTAGCCGGCGGGCAGCTGGTCGGTCAGGGGGATCAGGCGGGTCTGGACGAGGATCTCGACGCCGGTGCGTTTTTCCTCGACGCGGAACAGGGCGCCGGCGAGGCTGCGGGCGTCCGGGCCGATCTGGTCGGGGACCAGTTTCATGATTCTCTGGTGGAGTGCGACCGCGTCGGTGAGATCGGTGCGCACGTCGCGGCGTCGCAGGTCCGGGACGATGCGGACCAGCCATACGGGGTTCATGGCTGTTCTCTCATGTAGGCGTAGAGGGCCCGCTGGAACGCCGGACCGTCGGCGGCGAACAGCGTGTCGGGCAGGGTGAGGGTTTCGCGGCGTACGGTCCGCCGCTGGTAGCGGCGGTCGAGGCCGGCGAAGCTGATCGGCATGTCGGCCAGTTCGGTGGTGGCGGTCGGGTCGAGTGGATCGGTCTCGAGGATGAGATCGACCGTGGTGTCCGGCGGCGTGGTGCGTAGGCGCCGTCGGCGGCGGGGGAGCGGGACGAGGGTGCGTAGATGCTCTTCGGGATCGTTGACGCCGGCGTGCAGCAACAGCGGCTGGTCGGGTGGGCAGGAGCGGCGGCCGAGGTAGGGCTGCCAGCGGGGTTCGCGTAGGGCCTCGCCGAGTTCGGCCACCAGGATGTCGGGCCCGGTGACGGCGACGGTGAAGGCCGCGTCGGACAGGTAGCGGCGCCGGCTGACGATGGTGCCGGTCTCACCGGAGCGGTGTTTGCCGTCGGCGATGGGCGCGGTACGCGCGGCGGGCAGGCCGCCGCCGACTGTGTGAAAGTCGGTGAGCGGCACCCCTGGGGCGTCGACGCGGACGGTGAATCCGAGCGGGTCGAAGCGGGTGAGCGGCTCGCCGCGGCGCAGCCCGACCGCACCGGCGAGCAGGCCGACCAGCCCGGAGCGGGTCGGGAACGCCACGGTGTCCCGGTCGGTGAAGGTGCTGTGCTCACCCCAGGACTGCAACGGGCCGGCGAGCCGCAGGATCAGCCCGCTCATGCCGAGGTGGGGTAGGCGGCGGTGACTGCGGCTGCGAGCAGCTCCCGGTAGGAGCCGTACTGCTCGCCCAGCCCGTCGGTGCGTGGCTTGCCGTCGATGGAGGCGTGGCCGTGGACGAGCAGGCTGTCCGGGGTGTCCCAGACGCGGTGCAGCCCGGCCGCGTAGTCGTCGAGGGCGCTGCGGGCCGCCTCGCCGTAGCCGCCTTCGATCCCGGCGGTGACGGGCCGCTCGAACGCCGCCGCGAGCGACATCGGCCGGTCGGCGCGGACCGCGACGTAGGCGAGTTCCGGTGGGGTGTTCGGCGCGGTCGCGTTCTGCTTGCCCGAGGGCAGCGCGGTCAGGAAGGCGGCGAGGAACTGTTCGGTCAGTTCCCGGGCCGTCGCGGTGTCCCCGTCGAGATTCGCCACGAGCCCGCGCAGGTCGAGGCAGGCGTACCGGTAGAAGACGCCGGCAGAGAACTCCCCGGCGTTCATGTGGCCGCTGCCATGATCCTCCCCGGAGGGAATGTCGTCAACGGCGGTGAAGAAGTCGATCTCCGGGGTGGTGGCGTGCACGGTGAACGCATGCGCGACCTGCACGGCGCCGTCGACGTCCGCGCCAGGCAGCTCGGCGAGCATCCGACCGAACAGGTTGATCGTCCCGGTCCGGCGGGCGAGGATCGCCGCGACCTCGCCCGCCGGCAGCACCGGCTTCGGGGTCTTCTTCGCGATCTCGGTCTCCAACACCGCACGATGGTCCGCGGCGAGGGTCGCGAGCTCGTCCAGCCCGGCGGCCGGCAGGTAGAGCAGCACCGAAGAGATGTCGTTCTTGTCCCGGTCCTTGTCGATTTTGATGCCGCTCTTGCCGGCCGACATCAACACCTGCCGGCCGGCGAACGCCGCCAGCTCAGCCGGCCAGCCGGCCAGCACGAGCCGCTCGGCGACGGAGGCGACGATCCGCCGCGTCCGCACCGCCGGATCCCCCAGTGCGGACTCGACGGTCAGGCGAACCTGACGTTTCCAGGACTGGGAGGACACCCGGGTGCGGGTCGCCGCGCCGTAGACGACGGTCTTGGGTGCGCCCAGGTCGTCGCGGTTGAGGTTCGAGAACGGGATGGTCTGGAGCAGATGGATGTCGAGGAACCGGGCGGTGGTCATGACGTCTCGCTTTCGCTGTCGGCGGCCGCACCGCCGGTAGAAATGTCGATGCTGGGGGTGGTGGACGGGGCGGCAGGGCGGGGCGCCGAGACCGCCCGGTAGTAGTCCTGCAGCCAGCCCTTGGCGACCTGGTCGCGGTAGCGGCCCCACCGGGCCAGGTCGACGATCAGCGGCACCCAGGCGACCGGGACGAGGTCGGAACGTAGCTGGCCGACCAGCCGGGGCAGGTGACGGTGCACCCCGGCGACGTCCTGGCGGCAGATCAGCTGCAGGCGGGGCGGAATCGTCTCGCCGTTCAGCTTCCCGGCCCGCACCGCCGCCGCAAGCGTGTAGCCGAGACTCGGCCGCCGACGCCCGGTGCCGGCCGGAACCGTCGTCGTATCGGCTGGGTCCGCCGCCCCAACGCGGTCCTCGGCCGCGGAGTCGGCCTCTGCTTCGGTTGTCGGGGTCCGCGTTGTCTCTTCTGACGAGGTCGGCGTGGCGGCCTCGGCAGCGGCGATCTCCGCGTCCCGCGCGGAGCGCGGCTGCGCCGCCATCAGCGCCGCCACCGTGTAGAAGGCCCGCTCGATCGCGACCACGTCGATGGCGGTGTCCGGGTAGAAGCCGTCCCGCGCGGGGTCGGGCAGCACCGGCAGGTACGGCGCGACCATGCCGTGTGCTCGTGCCACCACCGGATCCTGCGGCGAATGCCCCAGGCTACGGCGCAGGGCAGCCCGCCGGCCCGGAACCGCCAGCGCATCGGTCACGGCTTCGACGAGACGGGCCGCGCGCCATTCGAGGCCGGGAAGCTTCTCCCGGCTGACGAGGTTGCTCATGCGGCGTCCTCACTCCTCCCGCCGCGAGCAGCGGCGGTATCTGCGGCAACGGCGAACCCGCGGATCTGCCGGCGGTGCAGGGCGAGCGCCCGGGTCATCCGCCAGTGCGCGGGCGAGGTGATCTCCCCGGCGATCCCGTCGTAGATCCGCAGCGCCAGCTGCACGAACGGTCGAGACGGGTCGGTGAACTCGCCGTCCTGGATGGCCTGCCAGAACAGCCGTTCCGCGCCCGGCCAGTACCGCGCCTCAGCCGCGGCGACCCACGGCCCCGGGGGACCGTCGGCCCGAGGTGTGCTGCCCGTGCCGTCCGTCGGGTCGGACTGGCGCGCCCACGCCAATTTCAACGCCCGGACCAGGCTGCGCCTCACCTGCTCGGCGGCCGCCCGGGTGGCGCTGACGCCCACCGCCCGGCTGCCCGGCCGACCCTCGGCCCAGCCCAGCACCGACGGCGTCAGTGCGGTGAAGAACTGCTGGTCACGGGTCTGACCGTCCTGATCGAATCCATACGCCCGAACCCGGAGAACCTCGACCAGGTCCTCGGGCAGCAGATCGAAGACCGCCGGCTTCCAGCGCGGCGCCTCGCCAATGTCGTTCATCAGCAATGCATCAAGGTCGCGCCACAAAGCCCGTTCCAGTCTCGCCGGCCGAGCGTAGGGATCACCTTTCTGACTGGTCTGGTAGATCAGGTACGGATCCCGATCGGGGAGCTGTTTGTCCCGAAACGCCCACGTCAGCCGTGCATCCACGACGCACGTTCCATCCGCCGACGGGGTCAGCAGGAGCGCGTGCTGAAACCGGCCGGTGAGCCGACGCCCCAGCCCACGCAGCAGCGGCGGGCTCTTCGTCGGAGGCGGCAGCTCCGCCATCTCCCACGGCGCCGCGTCCAGCGCGCTCGCCGCCGCATACCCCTCCCCGTCCGCCGGCGCGGGGATCCCCGCCACCAGCGACTCGAACAGGTTCCGGCCGATCGGATGAAACGACAGGCTGCCCCGCAACGGTCCGGCCATCGTGTCCGCCTTCGCCACCGACCCGACGGTCCGCGTCGTACACCGCCCTGACGGGCCGAAGTACAACCGCGCAATCAGATGCCAGACGGCCTCGTGAGCCGGTACCGGCGCCACCACCGTCTCCGTGTGATGGTCGAAGAAGACCTGATTGCTCCCCGCCGGCCGGCCGAGGACCAGCTTGTTCACCCCCGACGTCGCCGCGCACTGGGTGGCCAGCCGCGGATCCTGCAACCACGGCCGCGCCGGATCGAATAGATCGAACCGGTCGGCGTACCGGGCGAAATAGCCCTCGACCTCGCCCTCATCGAACCGGCCCGCGTCCAGCACCTCGCACCGGCGATCGTCGAACTCCGCCACCTCGAGCGTCGGGTCGTCCAGCCCGCTTACCCGCGCCGCCAGCAGATACAGGATCCGCCACAGCCCCGCAGTCGCCGGCGGCACCGGAACCTCCACATCGGACAGATCATGTGCCTGAAGAAGAAGATCGCACAGCCCGACCAGCCGCCGATCGGCACCCCGGCGTACCGGTATCCACGGCTGTTCCCGCAGGTCATAGACCTGCGGGGTCACCATTGTTTGCTCACCCGCATCCCCCGAATCTCCGTCCACCTTGCGGGTAGACGGTCGCCTCGATCTCACCGTCGAGATCGCCGCACACTCTCCCATCCACCACCGACAGTTTTCCGGGTGTGGGGGTGTCCTCCGAGTTGGTCGACTTGACCGGTATGGCGGCCGGGTAAAGACATGGTCGATGAGTAATCATCGTGTCAGCATCCATACAATGATTGCGATCATTACTAGGAAGCCGAGGACTACTGCTAGGCCGGCGACCACCACTAGGGCGGGGGCGAGTGACTCCATCGTCTGCACTCCGTACTGATGCATACCGGACTGATGTCGGTGCAGATCGTAACAGAGATCCCGACTGGGTCCTGCACATCCCTCTATGGCCTTTGTGATGACTAGTTGTAGCGTACCTCTCTACAGCCTTTGAGACTCGTGCAGGCTGGTGCTGCCACCCCCACGGGCGTGGGGAGGAGGGTGCGACGGGGTCCGCGCAGCCCTTCATGGCCGGAGCACCCCCACGGGATGTGGGGAGGAACAAGCTGAGGCAAGCACCAGCCCGCACGATTGCCGGGGGTCATTCCCACGAACGCGGGGCACCTCATTCTGTCACATGGGTGGCGAGCAAGAATTGATGATCTTACGGGAGTGTGGCTGTCCTTGCGGGACTGGGATGCCGCTAAGCGCGCGGTTAGCGGAACTGTCGTTGCCGCTACGCTTGGTCGGGCCGACCGTACGACGGGCTCTTGGCAGCCAGAAACGGGGTAGCCGTGAGTACGAGCGAGCCGGAGGACGCGCCGCTGGTCGATCTGAGGCTGTGGGGCAAGAGGAAGGGGCTACCGGGTCCGTATCCGCTGGTATTCCATCTCCTCGATACCGGCGCGGCGGCCGAGGTTCTGTGGCGGGACTACCTGTCGGTGTCGATCAGGCGGACCATCGCGGTCGGGTTGGGCGTTCCGGTCGACCAGGCTGGCCGGTTGCTGGCGTTCTGGGCGGCGCTCCACGACCTCGGCAAGATCATGCCGGGATTCCAGATGCTCGCCGAGGACGCGTTCGCCACGCTCGATGGCTACTCGCCGGCTGGTGCCCGTGGCGACATCCGGCATGAGCGGATGACGCAGCTCTGGCTGAGCCATGTGCTCGGTGAGCTGGGGTATCCGGTCAGCAGCACCCGCAAGGACTCCGGCTTTCAGGTCGCGGAGCTCCTCGGGGGACATCATGGCTGTTTCACCGCCGCCGAACGCCGCGACTACGCCACGGTGCACGACCTGCCGTGCCTGGGCGCCGACACCTGGGAGACCCAGCGGCGGGCGGCCCTGCACGCTATCCGCGAGGTCTTCGATCCGCCGTCGCCCCCGGCATCGGTCCCCCCGCGCATCGCCGCGATCAGCACCGCCATCGTGATTCTGGCGGACTGGCTGGTCAGCCAGGAGACCTTCCTGCGCCCACGCGTCGAGGCCCACCTGTCCGACACGGGCCCGTTGGCTGCTGGCCTCGAGCGGCTTCGCGGGCATCGGCGCGAGACCACCGCCTTTGTCCCCGACCTGCTTGCTGACGCCGGTCTGGGCCGCGCCTCTCTGCGTCCGGGAAGCTTCGCCGAGGAGTTCCCGAAGATTGAGGAACCGAACGCCCTGCAGCGGTCCGTGGCAGACCGGCTGCCCGGGCTCCTGTCAGGTCCGGGCCTGCTGCTCGTGATGGCGCCGATGGGCGTCGGTAAGACCGAGACGGCGCTGCACGCCGCCCGGGTGATGGGCGAGGCGGCTGGCACGTGTGGGCTGTTCGTCACCCTGCCGACGATGGCGACCGCGGACCAGATGTACCGCCGAATCCGTGACTATGCTCGGCGGCGGCTCGCCGGGGACACGGCGATGACGCTGCTGCACTCCATGGCCTGGCTGAACACCGAGTACACCGAGCCGGGCGGGGGCCCGGTCGTCACCGGCGACGGCGATCATCGCGGCGATGCGGCGGTCACGGCCAGTGCTTGGCTGCGCGGCCGTAAGCGCGGGCTCCTCGCCGCGATGGCCGTCGGGACCATCGACCAGGCGCTGCTCGCCGTCCTGCCTGTGAAGCACAACATGCTCCGGATGCTCGGCCTCGCTGGCAAGGTACTGATCGTCGACGAGGTGCACGCCTACGACGCCTACATGCAGATGCTCCTCGCTCGGCTGCTGACCTGGCTCGGTGCGCTCGATGTCCCGGTCGTCCTGCTGTCGGCCACCCTGCCCGGCTCGGTCGCGCACCGACTCGTCCGCGCCTACCTGACCGGCGCCGGTCACCGTGCCACCGACCTGGCGCCGGTCGCCTACCCGGGATGGGTCTACGCCGACGCCATCACCGGTGCCCTCACCACCCAGCCCGTCGACATCCCCTCTCGTCCCCTCGCGGTCGAGACAATGGTCGTGCCGGTCCACCGCACGAAGGGTGCCGACCGCTCCACCGCCCTCCGCACGCTTCTCGAACCCCTCGTCTCTGACCGCGGCTGCGCGATGGTCATCTGCACCACCGTCGCCGAAGCGCAGGCCACCTACCGCTACCTGCAGGGCTGGTTCGCCGAACTGTCCGCCGTCCGGGCCAGCTCCGGTGACGGCCGTACGGTCCCCCAGCTGCAGCTGTTACACGCCCGCTTTCCCGCCTATCAGCGCGAGGAGATTACGAAGACGGTGATGGCCGCCTACGGCCGCGACAGCGCCGTCCGTCCGTATGCCGTCCTCGTCGCGACCCAGGTCGCCGAACAGTCCCTCGACCTCGATCTCGACCTGGTCATCAGCGATCTCGCGCCGATCGCGCAGCTGCTGCAACGCTCCGGTCGATGCCAACGCCACGCCGTCTTCGACGGCGACCGGCCCGCCTGGGCCACCACCGGGCCGCGGCTCGTCGTACTCGTTCCGCCGGCCGACGGGGCTGCGCTGGACCTGCCGGATCGCTGGACCGGTGTCTACGACCGGTCCCTCCTCGAACGCACCCACACCCTGCTCGCCAAGCGAGCCCCCGGCAGCATCTCTATTCCGGACCATGTTCAGGAGATGGTCGAGGAGGTCTACGACGAGACGTTCTCCGCCGACCTGAGCGAAGCCGAACTGGCGCGGCGCATGGAGGACAAGGTCCGCTACAGCCTCGCCGAGCAGGCGATGATCCCGACGCCGAAGAACGCCCTCCCCCTCGCACGGCTGACCAGCAGCGACCTCGTCGAGGACAAGGTCAGCACCCGTCTCGGCGTCGAATCCGTCCGCGTGGTCTGCTGCTTCGTCGACGCGGACGGCTACCGCTGGCTCGACCGCACCCGACGACACCCGCTACCCGAGAAAGGAAGCCGCCGGGACGGCTCGTTCACCACCAACGACGTCCGCGCCATCCTTGCCCACAGCATCCCCGTCGCCGACGGCGATTGGCGTCGACGGCATCCGGGAGCCGCAATTGTCCCGACCAGATGGGCCGAGCACGCCGTGCTCCGCGAGCTCGTTCCCCTGCCCCATCCCATCGACGACGCCGGATACGCCCAGCCAGCCGACCTCGGCGGCCGCAGCTTCTTCCTCGACGCAGAACTCGGCCTCACCTGGTGATGGCCGTCAGGGGCGGAGACCCACTCGGCAGCCCATGACCTCAAAGATTGTCATCTCGACCCCCGTCGTACCCGAGCATGTCGCAGGTGCCCTGATCCCTCGGCCCATCGAACCCAAAGCCGGCCTCTACGTCGGGGTCGTCCCCGCCCGCGCATGCGACGAACTCTCGAGCGTGATTGTCGGTAGCATCGCCGACGGCGCCGCGCCGTCTGCATCCACCCCGCCGACCCCTGAGCAAGATTTTACGATCAAGGCAGTCGGTGGACGCCGCCGCCATGTTATGGACTTCGGCAGCCTCCAACTCCTCGGCCTCCCATCACAACAGACGCAGGAGACCCTGCAAAAGACCAGGTCAGAAAGAGTCCTCCCCACGCCCGTGGGGGTGATCCGGATCGTCGCGAACGCCGACACCTGACCGGCCAGTCCTCCCCACGCCCGTGGGGGTGATCCGCACAGGCCACCCACCCTCAGCCGGCCCCGCGGCAACCGGGTGTGGATGCGGGCGGCGGTCCTCGCCCGGATCACCCACCACGCCGGTGCCATCGTGATCCGCCTCCCACCCGGCCCCGGTCAGTCGGA
>NZ_CDWRCK010000135.1:0-11725 GCF_977927595.1 Frankia sp. CcWB3 | reverse complement strand
GGCTATCACGAGGAGTTGTAGCTCGACTACGCATGGCGATGCCGAGTCGGTGGCAATCAAGGGTTGCCGGTGTGGCCGCGGAGCTCGGGGGCGCGGTGCGGACGGATCTCGAGTTACCTCATGCCGCGTGAGGCACGTGTCTCGTGGCGGGGAAGCAAGAAGATCGCTTGATGTGTAATGAACATCTCGAAATCGCGGATTGGCGGTCGGAGCCGGAGCTGCGTTGCCCGGTTGGCAGAGAGGGAGTGAAGGCAATGGTGAGGCTCGATTGAGAACGTAACCGATCCGCCGGGTAACGTCTTCGTGAAGTCGGCTCCATCTGTAGCCGGGTATGGCCGAGGTGGTTCGGGGTCTTGTCGGCCGGCGGCCGGTGGGCCGTGACCGGCATGCTACGATGACCCAGAAGGGTGGCGTATGGTCAAAGTATAGGCGAATCGGGGGCGCTACCTTCCGAAGACTGGGGGGCTGGTTAGGGGAGTCGGACACTTCGGCGCATGTTGTGTGCCGATCGTGCCATCGCCGTTTGGATCACTTGTTTGCGATGATCTATAGCGGATCTTCGTTATTGGTCAGTTGGGGGGGCTGGCTTCAGCATGCTCGGATTCGATCGGCAAGGCGGCGCGGAGCTTCCTGATCTTCCGTCTCGCGCGCCCTCGCAAAGCTCGGACGTTCCGTCGGACGTTCTGGTTGCACCTTGTTCTCCCCGCGGGCAGGTGGCAAGCGCCTGCGCATCGCCGAACCCAACGGACGAACCTCAGATGTGCGGTCATGAGCAGGTATCCACAGCTTTTCAAACTGATGAAACATCCGCTCCGGAAGCGGAAACAAGCGGCTCCGAGGCAGCGACCGGACGCCGTACCTCTCCCCTCGGCCGTCTGTATGCCGTGCTCGCGGCCTGGTATCGCCTGGCGACCGCGATGTCACGTCTTGGTCGGCACGCCACTGCACCGGAGCCGGATGCCGGTCGGCCGGTCCGTATTGCGGAGTACGAGCTCACGACCGCTCTGCTGACGACCCGCGCGGCGGTGCTCCAGCCACGGATCGCGTTCGGTGAGAACGGATCGCGTTCGGTGAGATCCGTGTGCTGGTCCGCTGCCACGGCATCCCCATCGGGCAACTGGAGGCCTCCGACGGGGGCGACACGAACGCCGCAACCATCCCGATGCTGGTCAAAGAGTGTCGGCTCGACCAGCACGAGTGCTCGCACTCCTGGCCCATGCACATGCAGGAGCGGCGTCGGCCGGCGAGCATCGTCATCCCGACGCGCGACCGGCCGGAGAGCCTCGGCCGGTTGATTTCCTCGCTTCAGGCGGTCGCTGAACGTGAGATTGAGTTTCTGATCATTGACAACGCTCCCAGGACGGCCGCGACCCGGGAGCTCGTCGAGTCGGTCAGCCGGGTGGACGCGCGCTTCCGCTATCTATGTGAGCCGCGCAAGGGCGCGTCCCGGGCGCGTAACACTGGTCTCGGCGCGGCCGAGGGCCGGGCCGTCGCCTTCTTGGACGACGACACGCAGGTGGACCGACACTGGCTTCCTGCGATCCTGAGCGGGTTCGACGTGGCGGACGGCGTCGCCTGCGTTACCGGCTTGGTGCTCCCCGATGAGCTGATGACCTCGGCTCAGATCTGGTTCGAGCAGTACGGCGGCTTCGGTAAGGGACTGGAGCGGCGGATCTTCGATCGCTGGAGCGGAGATGGCGCCCTCTATCCCTATGCGGCCGGCGCCTTCGGATCCGGCAACAACGTCGCCTTCGACGTGGACGCCGTCCGCGAGCTGGGTGGTTTCAACGAGGTCCTCGGCCCTGGCACACCTACGCATGCCGGGGAGGATCTCGAACTGTTCACACGGACGATCCGGTCCGGACGGCGGCTGGTCTACGAACCGTCGGCGATTGTTTACCACACACATCGGCAGCGATACGGCGACCTCCTCGACCAGTTGCGCAACTACGGCACGGGATTGTCTGCGATGCTCATGGCGCAGGCGCTGTCGAGTCCTCAGGAACTGGCGGAGATCCTGCGTAGGGTGCCCGCCGGCCTTCTGTTCCTCCTGCTACCACGATCTTCGAAGAACGTTAGCCGCGGGCCGCGTTTTCCCGTGGAGCTGGTGCTGACCGAGGTCCTCGGCATCGCATCCGGCCCGTTCGCGTACCTGCAGGCGCGGCGAACACAATCCCGTCGCGTCGATCGGGGCCATATCAGGTGAACCGGAGTAGCCTTGGGCGTCGCCCCGGCACGAGTGGGCGGGCGCATGCTGGCCCGCGGCATGCCCAGGCCAGAGACGGCCGGCGGTTGTTCCCGCTCCCGGCGCTGGCCTCGACGGTAGGAATCCTCCGTTCGCCGCTGCTGCGCAATGCCATCCTCCTGATGGCGTCCACGGCTATCACCGGAGTTCTCGGTATCGCCTTCTGGGCGATCGCCGCCTGGCTGTACTCGCCGGAGAATGTCGGACGGGCCTCCACAGCCGTGTCTACGATGCTGCTGCTATCCGGACTGGCCCAGCTCAACCAGCAGAACATCCTGCCTGCCACCATTCCGGCTGCGGCGAGATCCAGACGCACGATCATTCGCAATGCCTATGCCATGTCAGGGCTGCTGGCGACCGTGCTCGCTCTCGGCTTCGTGGCCCTGTTCTCCCATACGACGTTCCTCGCCGACTTCGACCCCTGGTTCTCGGTCTTCTTCGTCGCTGCAGTCGCGTTCTGGTGTATTTTTGCTCTTCAGGACTCGGTGCTCGCCGGGCTGCGCAAGGCGTCCTGGGTGCCGATCGAGAACGCGTTCTTCGCGGCGTCGAAGCTCGTCCTGCTGTTCGTCTTCGCCGCGTTCGGGATCTCGGCCGGTCTCTTCTTCGCCTGGACCGCGCCGGTCATCCTGCTCGTCCTCGCCATCAACATACTGATCTGGCGCAGGGTGTTATCGAGAAATCAGCTCGATGATGTGGCTGAATCGTCGCGGAACGCCCCTCATGCGACCGCCACCGGATCGCGGCGCCGAGCGGACTGGTACATCATCGGCGACATGGCCGGCGGACTCGTCCAGCTCGCGGCCACCACCCTGCTGCCTGTGATCGTCTCCGCTCGGCTTGGCTATGAGGCCACCGCTTATTTTTACACCTCTTGGAGCCTGGTTTCCGTTTTCGACCAGCTCATGAGTGGTGCCACCGCCTCCCTGACCGTCGAGGGAACCCGGGAATCGAGCCGGGTGAGCGCCCACATTCTCAGCATGATTAAGTTTTTGTTGGCGTTCATCGTCCCGGTCGGGATCATCACGGCGGTCTTCGCTGGACCGTTGCTCGCCATTTACGGCAGCGAGTATTCGAGCGAGGCGGCGAACCTCCTATCCTGCCTTGCGCTCGGAGCAGTCTTCCGGGCGACGATTCTCCTGGCCGTCGCGATCAGCCGGGTGCAGCGGAACACACGACTTCTGCTGGCCATCCAGGGATCGATGAGTGTCTGCTTGCTCACAACTGCGCTGATCGTCGGTTCCCGGGGACTGACCGCCATCGGTCTGGCGTATCTCGGCTGCCATGCCGTCATCGCCTTGGCCGTAGTGCCGGTCTACGTCAGGGCGTTGCGCCGCCCGTCGTCGGCGATCAGCGGCAGACGCAGCCCCCGGTCGGAGCGGGCGGTCTATGGGGAGCCGCGCGGCGCGTCTACGCTCCTCCCCGCGGTCTTGGAGTCGGATCCCCCGGCGCAGGAAGATCTTGGCGCCCGTGTTCCCGACGCCGAGACAACCTGGCTCATCTGGCGCCGGCCATCCGCACCCAGCCTACGACCGTCGGCCTCGCGGCAGCCCACCTTCCATCAGCCCAGCCCATGGAAGTCTAGCCTCCAGTCCATCGGCTCCCCGACCGCGCAGCGGCGAGCAGATGACACCGTCGGCTCTGGAGGTCGTCGACGGCTCGTCGGACACCGGCGGCGGGTTCACCACTGCCCGGACGTCTCGCGAGCCGGCCCCGCAGCCCGAGCGCGGGGACGGCCCACTGAGGTCACCGCATCCAGATCACCCCATGAGGACGGTCTTCTAGAAATGCAGAGAGTCGCACTCGCCTATCTCGGTTATGCTGGTCGCGGGAATCTCGGTGACGACGCGATCGAGCTCGTCTACAAGCGGGCACTCCCTGGTGTGCTGATCGCGCCTCTGCCGCTGTACCCCGGTGATGTCCCCGTTCATCTGCGGGCACGTCGACGGCTCAGTTTCCAGGACTCTTCGTTGCTGCTCGGCGGCGGGACCGTGATTGGCCGCAAGAACTGGCGGGTCCACCTGCTGACCGGCGGCCGGATTGTCCGTCGACGCCCGTTCCACATGCTCGGGGCGGGGGTCGAGGACCCGGTGTTCCAGGGCCGGAACTCGTTCTCCGCGAATGGGGAACTGGGAAAGTGGCGGCGTCTGCTCGACCAGTTCGATCGGGTGACAGTTCGCGGGCCGCGCTCGGCCGAACTGCTGCGGGACGTAGGGGTGGACAGCGAGGTGGTGGGGGATCCTGCCCTGCTGCTCGAACCCGGCCCCGTTCCGCGTACGGTGGACGAAGGCGTACTCGGGATCAACGTTGGATGGGGCGACGACATGTGGGGCCACGATCCCGAGCGGGTGACCCGGGAACTCGGCTTGGCGCTCAGCCAGCTTGCGCGCCGGGGGTGGCGGTTCCGGGCCTTTCTCGCGAACAACAGCGACCGTCCGTACACGGAGCGGCTGTTGACGACCGCGGGGGTAGCCGACCGGACCGAGACGTACGTCACCGTCGATCCGGACACCTATCTCCACTCGGTACGCGGATGCTCGGTGCTCGTTGCCCAGCGGCTGCACGCCGCCATCCTGGCCTGCGCCGCGGCGGTGCCGACCATCGCAATCAGTTATCAGCCCAAATGCGATGACTTCATGGCCTCTGTGGGGCAGGAGCAGTTTCTTGTCCGGACGGACGAGATCGACAGTGAGCCACTCGTCGATCTGGTGGAGAAGGTCGACGCCAACCGCACCGATCATGTGACGCGCCTGCAGACCGAGGTCGATGCCCGCCGTGCCGCCCTCATCGGATCCCTCGACCGCATCACCCACCAGCTCAGCCTGGGGGGCACTGGCCGGTAGGCCGGCTGTCCCACCGGCCGGCCCTCGCGGTCGGTCCGCCCGTCCACGGCGGTACCGATGGCGGGTCGACCGGGGGCGGTGAATCCACCCACGGCGAACCCACCCAGCGGAGACAGGTGCACGTGCGGATAAGCGGAGTGCGGGACCGCATAACGATCAGCCTTGGGCTGATCTGTCTCGTGGTGCTGCCGCTGGCTGTCGCTGGTGGGCTGCGTGCCGCCGTCATCGTGCCCGCGATGCTGCTGCTACCCGGCGCCGCCGCCCTCAGCTTCGTAGCGATCAACGAACGTGCCCTGTGGGTGGGCTTGGCCGTCTGTGTCAGCCTCGCCGTCGAGGCGGTCGTCCTCTGCGTGCTGCTGTGGCTTCGGCTCTGGCATCCCACCGTGGTGGCAGCCGTGCTGGCCGTGTTGTCGATGGCGGTCATTCTGCGCAACGCGGCACGGTCGGGGACGGCTCTGGGCACCTCCGGCCATGGCGGGGATGGTGAGCGGGGGCAGGGAGGAACCGGTCGGGCCCTTCCCGCCGCGGGCCTGCGCCGCGGGCTGCGAGCCGACGGGGCCCTGGTGCTGGCAGCGCCGGCCATCCTCGCGTTCATCCTCTTCGTGATCAGTATTGGGCGGGTGGATCCGCAGCGGATGGGGCAGTATGGCCTGCTCACCGTCCTCCCAGTGACGTGGTACCTGGCGCTCGCCCTGCTGCTGGGCGGAGCGGTCCGGGTCCTGTCCCGGCCGACGGTCAACCGCGCGGCCGCGGCCGGCTATCTCTTCGGCATCGTGTTCGTGCTCTTCGGCACGGCCCCGCTGGTGTATTCCGTGCCGCACTACTCGTGGGTCTACAACTACATCGGGGTGACCCGTTACATCCTGGAGCACCACGCTCTCGACAAAAACGTCGACATCTACCAACGGTGGCCCGGCTTCTTCGCGGTGGCCGCGTTCTTCTCGGCACTGACCAGGACGACCGATCCGCTGGTGTATGCGCAGTGGGCGGAGGTCTTCTTCGTCTCGATGTCCGCACTGCTGGTCGCCTGCCTCGGGCGGTCCTACCTGCGCTCGGTGAGCCTCGGCTGGGCATCCGCGCTCGTGTTCGTTCTCGGGAACTGGGTCGGACAGAGCTACTTCGCGCCCCAAGGCTTCGCTCTCACCCTGGCATTGGCGATCTACTGTCTGCTTATCGGGTTCTGTCGCTCGGTGCGAAAGGCCCCGGCCCGGCCCCGGCCGGATGATCGGGACGCTGTGACCACGTCGGACATGTCGCGGGAGTCCTTTGTCCGCGAGTATGGACGGGGCGTGACGGCGAGAAGCGACGAGACCGTCCTGCGCCGGTGGGCGATCGCCGTCGCGGTGCTGCTCCAGGCCGCGGTCGTGGTCTCCCATCAGCTCACCCCCTATCTGATCGTGGTCAGTGTGGTGGTGCTCATCGCCTCCGGTCTGGTGCGCCCGTGGCTGCTGGTGGCGTTCATGACGGCGCTCACCATCGCATTCCTGATTCCGAACCTCGCCTACCTCACCAGTCACTTCGATATCGCCTCATCGCCCGACCCCCTGCAGAACCTGCGCCGGGTCGACCCCTACGGCGCGACTCCGCTGCCGGGGAAGGCCCTGCACGCCCGGGCCGGCGTCACGCTGTCGATGCTCGTCTGGTTCATCGCCGCCGTGTCGGTCGTGAACGGGTTCAGGCGGCGGCAAAAGGGGGCCGGCGTGCTCGGCCTGCTCGTCGCCGCGCCCGGGATCCTGATTCTCGGACAGACTACGGCGGCGAGGCCATCTTCCGGGTTTATCTGTTCTCCTTGCCGTGGGCGGCATTGGCCATCGCGAGCGCTCTGGTTCGACACCCGATGCGCCCGACACCCGTGCGGGCGCATCGGGTCGGTGTGGTGGCCCTGGCCGGCACAACGGCCTTCCTGTCCGCTTTTCTCGGCCAGGAGGAACTGAACTACATGCCGGCCGGCACGGTCGAGGCCAGCGACTACTTCTACGGACACGCGCGGACGGGCTCCGTGCTCATGTGCGCCGCGCCCAACTTCCCCCGCAGTTACGGACCCAACTATGACGAGTTCATTCACATGAAAAATGGCGACGAACTGAACATTCTTCTCAATCCGGAGCTACGTGGCCATGACTTGGGCGCGGCGGACATCAGCACCGTCATAGCAGAGATCAAGAAATACTCCGACTATGGATATCTCGCCTTCGCGGATAGTGGTGACGCCTACGTGCGGACCTTCCAGCTGACTCCGCCGGGTGCTCTCGCGCGGCTGGAGGCCGCCGTCGCTCAGTCATCGTCGTTCCGGCTCTGGTACCGCAACGACGACGCCCGCATCTACGCCCTGGTTGACACCCTCCCGAGGGGCGCATCGACGGCCGCCGACCCTGGGGGGCTCCCCGGCCGACACCGTCGCTGTGAGTGGGTCGACCGGAACCCGGCCGCTCCCGGGGACCCCCCGATGACCACGCACCACGCGACGACCGCCCGGACGGTCGCACTGGGCCTGCTCAGCGTCGTCGTTCCCCTGTTGGAAGCGGCGGACACTGGCGGGGCTCTGCGGACGGTCCTGGCGATCGCCTTCCATCTGACGATTCCCGGTGTCCCGCTACTCGCGCTTGTCAGGCTGAGCAGCCCGACCCTGCTGGCCTGCGCGGGTGGGGGGCTGTCCATCGCCCTGACCATTATCAGCGCGCAGCTGATGCTCTGGGTGGATGCGTGGCACCCCTTTCTCCCGGTAATCATTTTCGCGGTCGTCTCGCTGGTGGCGCTGGCTGGGGACGGGTGGCGATCCCGTCCCCGGACGGCGGGCGTGACCCCGTCGCGGACTGGCTGAAGGTGAAACAGAGAATGATCATATGGCTGCCCGGCGCCGTTGCCGGGCGGATGGCTCAATCGTGACGACGGACGCGTATACGCGGTTGGGAGAGGACGCGCCCGCGGTGGAGCGAACGACCGGTCCCACCCGCCGGCACGAGGGTCGATCGCCCGGGTCGACAGCGGCACCGGAGACGGGAACCGAGGTGGGCGTGGGAGTACACACGCGTGGCCCGGCGCCGATCGTGCTGCTTGGCGCTGCGGCCATATTCCTCGTCTGGGGCATGGCGGCCGCCGACCCGCGGCGGATCAACGCGCTCGGCATCGTGGGCGCCCTCGACTGGCAGTACGCAGCGGGGATCGTGGCCTTGGCCGGGGCCTTCGTCTGGGAGCTCGGCGCTGCTCGCTCCCGGACCTGGCTCCTCGCGACCGCGATCGGTCTGCTGGTGGTGGCCATCTACGCGTTGCCTCCTGTTATCGAACAGACCTCCAGGCTGCCGACCTCTTGGCGGCACGCCGGATTCATCAACTACATTTACGACCACGGAACCGTGCTCCATCACTACGATGCGCGGTTCTCCTGGCCCGGTTTCTTCGCCGGGATGGCGGTCCTGATGAACACCGCCGGGGTGGATGACGCGAGTCACCTGCTGCTGTACGCCTCGGTGCTGTTCATGCTCGCCTATCTGCCCTGCCTCGCCTTGATCTTTCGTGAGCTGGGCCTGAGCCGCCGGGGGATCTGGCTCGCCCTGTGGTTGTTCCTCTGCGCGGACTGGGCCGACCAGGAGTACCTCTCCCCGCAGGGCGGGGCCTATCTGCTGTCGCTGGTCGTGCTGGTCGCGGTGCTGCGCACGAGCGCTCGCCGGACGGACGCGTGGCGCGACACCGCAGATACTGCGGACGGACGGAGGCAGCGTCTGCGTGCGCTGCTCGCCCCGCCCGGTCCGGTCTACGGACCACGCGAGCAGATGGCGCTGCTGGGGTGTGTTGTCGTGCTCGCCATGGCGATCGTGGCCAGCCATCAGCTCTCCCCACCCCTGCTGATCCTTCTGCTCGTGAGCCTGATGCTGACCCGCCGGCTGCGGAGCCGGGCACTCGTTGTGCTCCTTCCCGTGCTGTTCGTCGGCTACTTCACCTTTGGAGCGGTCGACTTCTGGAGTGGCCATCTGTCGGTCGTCACCGGAGACGTCGGTGGAGTCGGGGGCACGGTCAACCAGACTCTGGCGAACCGGGTCCAGGGTTCGCAGACACATCTACGCATCGCCTTGCTCCGCATCGTGGTTGTCGGTGTGCTCTTCGTCGGTGCGGCCATCGGCTCGTTGCGGCGGCGCCAGTGGCGCATCGGGCTGACGGCACAGGCGGCGGCCTGTGCCCCGTTCGGGTTGCTGGCGTTGCAGTCCTATGGTGGCGAGGCGCTCCTGCGCGCCTACCTGTTCGCATTGCCATTTCTGTGTGCCCTGTCCGCGGCGGCCTTCTTTCCCGCGCCCGACCCAGAGTTCGGCACCCTCGCCCGCCGCGGCCGGCGTTTCCCGTCCGGTTCGAGGCTCCTCCGCCCCCACCGCCCGGGCGCCCGCTCCGATCGCGGCCTCGACGGCAGCACCGCCCGCGAGGAGGACACGATCCGGCTACCGATCCGCCGTGCCTGGTCGCCCCGGCCGACGTTCTCCCGAGGCCTGACCGCCATCCTGGCTGTCGTGTGCATCGGCGCGACAGCCGTACAGCTCGTCTGCCGGGGTGGCAACGAGGAATTCGTGTGGTTCTCCCATGAGGAGATCGAGGTCACCGAGTGGGTCTACGAGCAGGCGCCGGCGGGCAGTACCATCGGCGTTTTCAACGGCTTCTTCCCGGGTCAGAACAAGGATCTCGATCGAGTGATGCTGATAAATCTGGGGAGCAAGTGTAAACCCATTACTGATCCGCGTGAATGTGCCCTTCAGTGGAAGCCGGACTATATTTTGATCACTCGGGCGCAGGGCGCGTACGGTCGCGAGTCGGAATCCCGCCCCGACCACTGGTCGGCCGACTACACGACCTCGCTCGAAAAATCCGGTATATACCGCAGGATTCGGAGCGATCGGGACGCGATCGTGCTCATGCGCGCTGTGGACAGCAGACTCGAGACATCGAATCCTGGGTTGTCCGCGCATCCCATGCTCTCTGTGGACCAGAAGGATTGAGAGACCGTCAATGGACCAGCACAATGTGATTCGGATCGGGCTGTTGCTTGTCTGTCTGACGGCCGGCCTCGCGGTCGGAGTGGACCTCCTGCGGGAGGCGCGTTCCCCCGGGGCACAGAAGGTTGGGCGGACTTTGGGGGTTGGTCTCCCGGCGGTCGCCGTCCTCGCCCTCGCCGCCTGCTGGCTACGGGTGACGCATGAGTGAGATCCGTTTCCGGATGGATGGCCGAGGGCGAACGCGGCCCAGGCCCGGGCGGCGTACCCGGCCGGCGGGCCTGTCTGGCCGGACCGTCGGGGAGCGTTGCCGATGATCTCGTATCCGCATAGCAGACGTGAGCTTCTCCTGCTGGGAATGGGTCTCCTCGCGGCCGCTCCGCTGGCGGGATGCGGCGATGACGACGCTCCCCTGACGGCGCGCTACCTCGGCCCGGTCAACAAGGGGAAGGCCTCTCACACAGAGACCGAGTTGTGCGTCTACGGCGCGACGCCGGCTGGCATCGCCGCCGCTGTCCAGGCCCGGCGGATGGGCCTGCGCACCACGCTGCTGGCTTTCGGGGACGAGGTCGGCGGGATCATGTCCGGCGGGTTGTCCGCCACTGATGTCGGGTACAGCGCGACTATCGGCGGCTTCGCCCGGGAGGTCTTCGCTGCGACCGGGCAGCACTACCGGTCGGCCGGCCCGGTGTACAACTTCGAGCCGCACGTCGCGCGGGACGTCTTCCTCGCCTTCCTGAAGAAGGAGGGCGTGCGTGTCGTGCTGCGCCAGCATCTGACCGAGGTGGTGCTTAGCGGAAACCGCATCCGCTGGATCAACACCGACGACGGGAGCAGCCATCGGGCTAGCGCCTTCGTGGATGCCAGTTATGAGGGCGACCTGTTGGCGGCCGCGCGGGTCAGCTTCGTCGTCGGACGGGAGTCGAACAGCGAGTACGGCGAGACACTCAACGGCGTGCAGAACCGGGCCGCAGGGTCGACGTTCCGTAGCTGTATCAGCCCCTACCGCCGGATCGACGACCCCACCAGCGGCCTGCTGCCCGGCGTGTCATCGAACCCGTTGGGAACGACGGGCCAGCGCAGCCCGCTGAGTCAGGATTTCTGTTTCCGGCTCTGTCTGGCGCGGGCCGGAGCGAACGCGCGTCCGTTCCCGAAACCGTAGGGCTATGACCCCGCCCGATACGAGCTGCATCGCCGGTACCTGGCGGCGGGAAACCGGAACGTGATGTCTTTCCTCGTCAAACTTCCCGGGGGGAAGTTCGATCTCAACAACAGTGGGCCGATCTCCACCAATCGCGTGGGCGGCTCAGCGGGCTGGGCGATCGGTAGCTTCGCGCAGCGGGAACGGATCTACCAGGACCACCGGGTTTATCAGCAGGGTCTGCTCTGGTTCCTGGCGAATGATCCCGCGGTGCCCGCCTGGCAGCGTGACCAGGCCCGTTCCCTCGGTCTCGCGGCGGATGAGTTCGTCGCCACCGACAACTGGCCGCATGAGATCTACGTACGCGAGGCCCGGCGGATGATCAGCGACTACGTGGCGACGGAGGTGGACACCTCGGGAAGGCGGCGCTGCCCGGACCCGATCGCCTATGCCTCCTACCAGGTCGACTCGCACGCGGCAGAACGGGTCGTGGCGGACAACTGTCTGGTGAACGAGGGCGGTCTAG
>NZ_CDWRCK010000134.1:0-11842 GCF_977927595.1 Frankia sp. CcWB3 | reverse complement strand
CAACCACCCCGCCCGGCGCGGCCCACAGCCATGCCCGTGAACCGTCACCTACAGCAAGATCACTAAAGCAGGTGGACGTCCCGGCCCGATCGGGACGTATTCCTGGGCCAAATGTTTACGGTGGTGTTCCGCCGGGTTGGGCCCATTTTTCAGGAAAAAACTAAATAAGGAAGGTTTGTGCATCCGGTGCAGGTCGGGTGCCCGCGGTGTTTGTACGGCCGGGTTCATGGAGACGAAGAGGAGGCAGACTCACGCTCTGGGGGTGCCCGGTGTTCCAAATTCTCTGGATCGTTCTGGCCGGTCTGGTGATCGGTCTTCTGGCCCGTCTGATCGTCCGGGGTCGGCAGAACATCCCACTCTGGCTGACGGTCGGGTTCGGCATCATCGGCGCGCTGGTGGGTAACGTGATCGCGAGCGCGCTCGGCGTGCGCCACACCGGCGGCTTCGACTGGATCCGGCACATCCTGCAGGTTGGTGTCGCGGTCGCGCTGGTCGCGATCGTCTCCCCGATGTGGGCGGCGCGTCGTGGGCAGAGCACCGGCACCCGGCGCACCGCGGGCCGACCCTAGCCCGGTGTGCGCACCGGACCGCCCGGTGTGCACACCGGGCGGTGATGCGGGGAAGCGGCCGGTCAGCGGCCGCGGCTCACCCAGTCGTCGTAGTCGACACCCTCCTCACCGATGGTCGTGTCGTCGCCGTGACCGGTGTGCACGACGGTGTGCGCGGGCAGGGTGAGCAGCCTGGTACGGATCGAGGCCAGGATGGTCGGGAAGTCGGAGTAGGACCGCCCGGTCGCCCCGGGACCCCCGCGGAAGAGTGTGTCGCCGCTGAACAGGACCGGGTCGCCGTTGATCTCCCCGAACAGGCAGATCCCGCCGGGAGAGTGGCCCGGGGTGTGCAGGACGCGCAGCGCGCCACCTTCGGGCAGGCCGATGAGCTGTCCGTCCGCGAGCGCACGGTCGGGCGCCCGGTGCGGATAGATCGCCTTCCACAGCACCACGTCGGCGGGGTGCAGCGCGATGGGCGCCCGGACCAGGTCCGCGAGCTCCGCCGCCGCATTGATGTGGTCGTTATGACCGTGCGTAGCGATGGTCGATGTGACCACGCGGGTGCCGATGGCCGCCGCGATCACCGACGGGTCGTGCGCGGCGTCGATGACCAGTACCTCGTCGTCGTTTCCCACGAGCCAGACGTTGTTGTCGACCGCGAACGACTGACCGTCGAGCGTGAAGTCGCCGCGCGTGATCACCCGATCCACCCGAAGCCCGGTATTGACGATCATTGCGTCCCCTCCTCGACCCGATCGGTCTGCCCGCTGCCCGCTGCGCGTGTCGCGGGTGCCGTCGGACGGCGGTGCACCCGGTGGGGTCGACCGTATCCGGCGGTTCCCGGCTCCGGGTGGGCCCGCCGCCGACGAACCTCGCCAGTAAACAAAGGTTCAGTGAACGATGGTTCAGTAGACGGCGGCCCGGTGAACGACGACTCAGAGGATGACGACGCTGCGCAACACGTCGCCGCGCTGCATCCGGGTGAACGCCTCCTCGACGTCGCCGATCCCGATGGTCTCGGTGACGAAGGCATCGAGGTCTAGCCGGCCCCGGCGATAGAGGTCGATGAGGATCGGGAAGTCGCGGCTCGGCAGGCTGTCGCCGTACCAGGACGACGACAGGTGACCGCCGCGGCCGAGGACCTCGGCGAGCGGCAGCTCCACGGTCATCGCCGGGTCGGGTACACCCACCAGGACCAGCCGTCCCGCCAGGTCGCGGGCGTCGAAGGCCTGGCGGTAGGTCTCTGGGCGGCCCACCGCCTCAATGACCACATCGGCGCCGAAGCCGTCGGTGAGCGCCCGGATGGCCGCCACCGGATCGCCTGCCGTGGCATTCACGACATCGGTGGCACCGAAGTGTCGGGCCCAGGTGAGCTTCCGGTCGTCGACATCGACCGCGATGATCTTCCGTGCTCCCGCGATCGAGGCGCCGGCGATCGCCGCGTCGCCGACCCCGCCGCAGCCGATCACTGCCACCGTCTCACCCCGGGTGACCCTGCCGGTGTTCACGGCGGCACCGAAACCGGCCATCACCCCGCAGCCGATCAGCCCGGCCGCCTCTGGCCGGGCCGCGGGGTCCACCAGCACGCACTGGCCCGCGGCGACCAGGGTCAGCGGCGTGAACGCACCGATGCCCAGCGCCGGCGCCAGCGGCGTCCCGTCCGCCAGGGTCATCGAATTTCGCGCGTTGCGGGAGTCGAAGCAATACCAGGCCATGCCGCGCCGACAGGCCCGGCAGGTTCCGCAGGGGGCCCGCCAGGCCAGCACCACGTAGTCACCGGGGGCCAGACCCACCACGCCCTCGCCCACCGATTCGACGGTGCCGGCCGCCTCGTGCCCCAACAGGAACGGATAGTCGTCGTTGATCGCGCCCTCGCGGTAGTGCAGGTCGGTATGGCATACGCCGCAGGCGCGCACCCGTACCCGTGCCTCGCCCGGACCCGGATCTGGAACAACGATCTGCTCCAGCGAGACCGCGGCGCCCTTCTCCCGGGCCACCACCGCTTCCACCGTCTGCGCGCTCATCCCGGATCCCTTCTCCTCGAGTCTCCTCGAGCACTGGTCGGAGAGATGAATCCCTCGTCGAACCGGAGGGGTCACCCCGATGTCTGACTTTCCTACCTCCGTTGGTGGGCTCCGTCCAACACAGGTGGGGTCCGTCCAAGGTGGTCACGCCGCTCATGGCGCGACACGCCGCTTTACGGCCACCCGGCGCCACCGAGAACGGGTCGGTGTCGGTACGCTCCTACCGGTCCGTTTCTGCTCTTTGTAGAAGGAGCAACCCCTCAGTGGTCCGTTTCACCGACACGTCGTCCGTCGCCTCACCGACCCGCCGCTTCTACGGGGAGGTGACGGTCGGTGATCCCCGCCTGTCCGAGGACGGGCGGCTCGAGGCCGGCGGTGAGAGTGTCGATGCCGGGGTGGGCGAGCCCGGGCCCACCGGGCGGCCGCTGCCGTCGTTTCCCGTCCCGCCCCCGCTGGCGTCGCACGGTCCCGCCTGGATCGTCGCGATGTGCAACCAGAAGGGCGGGGTCGGCAAGACCACCAGCACGATCAACCTGGGTGCCGCGCTCGCGGAGTACGGCCGGCGGGTACTCCTTGTCGACTTCGATCCTCAGGGTGCGCTGTCGGTCGGGCTCGGCGTCAACCCGATGCAGTTCGACCTGACGGTGCACGACCTCCTGCTGGGCGGGGACGCCGACGTCCGCGAGGTGATCGTCGAGACCCAGGTCGACGGGCTCGACCTGCTGCCGAGCAACATCGACCTGTCCGCCGCGGAGGTGCTGCTGGTCACCGAGGTCGGCCGCGAGCACAGCCTCGCCCGCGCGCTGGCGCTGATCCTCGACGAGTACGATGTCATCCTCGTCGACTGCCAGCCCTCGCTCGGCCTGCTGACCGTGAACGCGATGACGGCGGCGGACGCCGTCATCGTCCCGCTGGAATGCGAGTACTTCGCGCTGCGGGGAGTGGCGCTGCTGTTGCAGACCATTGACAAGGTGCGCGAGCGGCTCAACTCACGCCTGGAGCTCGCCGGTATTCTGGCGACCATGTACGACGCCCGCACCCTGCATGCCCGGGAGGTGCTGGCCCGGGTCGTCGAACGGTTCCCGGACGAGGTGTTCCACACTGTGATCAACAGGACGGTTCGGTTCCCGGAGACCACGGTGGCCGGCGAGCCGATCACCACCTACGCCCCGACGTCGGTGGGGGCTGCTGGCTACCGGCGACTCGCCCGGGAACTGATGGTCCGGCACGACACGCCGCCGGCCGTCGGCTGAACCGAGACAACGGGGCGATCGGGGCGAAAAGGTAGCGACGTGCTGTTCCACCTTGCCGAACCCGCGGCGCTTCTCGGGATCCTCCTCGCCTTCCTCATCGGGATCTTCGCCCACGACGCCGCCCAGGTGCTCGTGGCCCGGCTAGTCCGTGACCCGACCCCGATGCGCTCGGGGCGGCTGACGACGGGCCTGAAGGGCCGGCTCAGCCCGTTCAGCGGAGTCGCTGTCTTCGTCGTCGGCTACGGCTGGGCCGAGTCGGTGCCCATGAACGACGTGTGGCGGCGGCGCCGGTTCCACGTGGCCGCCGCCGTCCTGGCCGGACCGCTGGCGTATCTCCTGCTCGCCCTGGCAACCCTGGCGGTGTTCCAGCCGCTCGGCGAGCCGGGGCTGGTGCGGCTCGGTGACCGCGTCACCGAGGTGACGGTGCCGAACAGCTTCGGTGCCGAGCTCGCGTTGTGGATGGCCGTCACGTTCGGGTCGATGTTCATCGTCAGCCTGATCCCGGTCCCCCCGACAGACGCCGGGCGGCTGCTGTTCCTGCTCGGCCCGACCACGGCCGGCTGGCGCAAAGCCCGGTACCAGTTAGCCGAGCGCAACATCGGGTTGGGCATCCTGCTGGCGTTGTTGCTGCTGCCGGTGCTGTTCGTCGGATTCCCCTCGGTCATCGGCCAGCTCATCGGCCCGTTGCTGCGGGGACTCGCCTCGCTGATAGGCCTCAACCTGGGGTGATGATGATCACGCCGACGCCGCCGGGGCGTAGCGTGGCGCCATGACCCGGTCTCGAGCTGCTCCGGCCGACCAGGCCGACCAGGCCGACGGGATGGCCGCCCCGCGTACCGGCGTGCCGACGGGTCGTGGTGGGCGCACGGAGACCTTCGTCGTCGAACTCGACAACTTCACCGGCCCCTTCGACCTGCTGCTCTCGCTCATCGCCAAGCATCGCCTCGACGTGACCGAGGTCGCGCTCTCCCAGGTCACCGACGAGTTTGTCGCGCACATCCGGCGGCTGGGGGACCAGTTCGACCTCGGCCAGGCCACCGAGTTCCTGGTGATCGCGGCGACCTTGCTCGACCTGAAGGCGGCCCGGCTGCTGCCGGGTGCCCTGTCCGAGGACGAGTCGGCGGACCTGGCCCTGCTGGAGGCCCGCGACCTGCTTTTCGCCCGGCTACTGCAGTACAAGGCGTACAAGGAGGCTGCGGCGCTCTTCGCCGGCCTCATGGCCCTGGAGGCGCGCCATACCCCCCGGGCGGTACCCCTGGAGCCCCGTTACGCCGCCGCGCTGCCGGAGGTCCAGATTGGCATCGGCCCGACGGAGCTCGCGGCGCTCGCGGCCCGGCTGCGTGAGCCGCCGCTGCCGCCGCTGGTCGCGACCGATCACGTGCACCTGCCCCGGATCAGCGTGCGGGAGCATATGCTCGCCGTCATCGCGATGCTGCGCGAGGTGGGCACCGCGACCTTCGGGATGCTGTGCGTCGGCTGCCGGCAGACCATCGAGGTGGTGGCCCGGTTCCTGGCGCTGCTGGAGCTCTTCCGCGAGGGCCGGATCTCCTTCGACCAGCAGGTCCCGCTCGGTGAGCTGACGGTGCGCTGGATCGCCCTGGATCCGGCGGTCGAGGCCGACGCCCCGCCGATCGGCCACGGGCTGTTCGGATCTGATCGGTACGGTGGGGACGCGGAGGAGGAGTCGCGGGAGGTGGCGTCGTGACTGGGACTGCCGGGACTGCCGGGGAGGCCCGGCCGCCGCTGGGTGCGTTGCTTGAGGCGGTCCTCATGGTCGCGGAGAAGCCGGTCGGCGTCGCGGAGCTCGCGACCGGCCTCGGCGCCCCGGCGCTGGAGGTCGAGCGGCTGCTCGCGCAGCTCGCCGAGCAGTATGCCCGCGACGGCTGCGGCTTCCGGCTGCGGCACACTGGTGGCGGCTGGCGCTTCTACACTGCGGACGAGTGCGCCCCCTGGGTCGAGCGATTCGTGCTCGCCGGCCAGTCGGCCCGGCTGTCGCAGGCTGCGCTGGAGACCATGGCCGTCGTCGCCTACCAGCAGCCGGTGAGCCGGGGGCGGATCTCGGCGGTGCGGGGTGTCTCCGCCGACGGAGTCATCCGCACCCTCACCGCCCGCGGCCTGGTCGAGGAGGTAGGGCACGATCCGGAGACCGGCGCGATCCTCTACGGCACCACCGACTACTTTCTCGAACGGATGGGGCTGCGCGGGCTCGACGAACTGCCGCCGCTCGCCCCCCTGCTGCCCGGTCTCGATGAGATTGATGACATTGTTACGTCATGAGCACCAGGTTCCCGTCATGAGTACCGGTGACCGCCCGGACGAGCCCCAGGACCAGGGCATCCGGCTGCAGAAGGTGCTGGCCGCCGCCGGGGTGGGCTCCCGCCGGCACAGCGAGGAGTTGATCGCTGCCGGTCGGGTCCGGGTGGATGGCACCGTGGTGCGCGAGCAGGGCCGCCGGGTCGATCCCGAAACCGCCCTCATCGAGGTCGACGGTGAGCGGATCGTCACCAGGGCGGGCCTGATCCACTTGGCGTTGAACAAGCCGCGCGGGGTGCTCTCGGCGATGTCGGACGACCGGGGCCGGCCGACGATCGCGGATCTGCTCATGGAGTTCGGCGGCGGGCTGTTCCACGTCGGCCGGCTCGACGCCGACAGCGAGGGGCTGCTGCTCGTCACCAACGACGGGGAGCTCGCGCACCGGCTCACCCATCCCTCGTTCGCCGTCCCCAAGACCTACCTCGTCGAGGTGTCCGGTCCGCTGCGCCGCGACGTCCTGCGCCAGCTGCGCGCGGAGGTCGAACTCGACGACGGCCCGGTGCGCGCGGACTCGGCGCGCGTCGTCGACAACGCGAACGGACGGGTGATGGTCGAGGTCGTTGTGCACGAAGGGCGCAAGCACGTCGTCCGCCGGATGATGGACGCCGTCGGCCACCCGGTGCATCGGCTGGTGCGCACCCGGTTCGGGGCGGTGTCGCTGGGAACCCTGCGCGCTGGGCGGGCTCGTCACCTCACCCGTCACGAGATCGGCACCCTGTATCACGGCGTCGGTCTCTAGGCTCGAGGCTTTAGGCTCAAGGCCATGGTCGGGTCGGGATGGGATGTCGCATGCCTTCCGCGCCTGCGCCGGGTCGGGGTCGTCGGCACGGGCCTGATCGGGACCAGTATCGGTCTCGCGCTGTCGGCAAGGGGCATCGAGGTCCTGCTCCGCGACGTGGACGAGGCACAGGTTGCGCTTGCCGAGAAGATGGGGGCCGGGCGGCCGTGGGCGGGGGAGCGGGTCGATCATGCGGTCGTCGCCACCCCGCTGCCGAGTGTCGCGGCCCAGGTACGCGCCCTGGCCCGCTCCGGCCTCGCGGACACGATCAGCGACGCCGGCAGCGTCAAGGTCCGACCGTTGGTCGAGGGAGTCCAGCTCGGCTGCGACCTCACGACGTGGTGCCCAGCCCACCCCATCGCCGGCCGGGAACGGCACGGGGCCGTCTCCGCCCGGGCGGACCTGTTCGCCGAGCGGGTCTGGGCGGTCTGTCCCGTCCCGCACACCGGGTCGGCCGCGGTGCACGCCACGGTGGCGCTGGCGTTCGCCTGCGGGGCCACGCCGGTGCGGACCACCCCGCAGCGTCACGACGCGGCGATGGCGTCGGTCTCCCACGTGCCCCAGATCGTCGCGAGCGCGCTCGCGGGGGTGCTCGTCGGGCTGCCGGAACGGGACGTGCCCTTCGTCGGGCAGGGGTTCCGCGACACCACCCGGCTCGCCGACAGCGACGCCGAGCTGTGGTCGGGGATCATCGAGGGTAACCGCGGCCCGATCGCCGAGCGGGTACGTTCCCTCGGCGCCCAGCTCACCGCGCTCGCCGGCGTCCTCGACACCGGTTCCGGTGACGAGGTCACCGCCGCGGTCTCCCGGCTCATGCGGTGCGGCCAGGCCGGCCGTGCGCTGCTTCCGCGCAAGCCCGGCGCCCCGGCGCAGTCCTGGGGCTGGGTGGGGGTCGTGCTCGATGACCGACCTGGCCAGCTCGCCGCGCTCGTCGGCTTCATCAGCCAGTGGCAGATCAACATCGAGGATGTCGGGCCCTTCGAGCACAGCCTCGACGCACCCGCCGGCATCGTCGAGCTCGCGGTGGACCCGACGGCCGCGGACGAGCTCGTCGACCGATTGACGCTCAACGGCTGGACGGCATACCGGCGATCCTGATGCCGTACCGAGTAGCCTGATCCGGGTTGCACATGTCGGCATCCGCGGGGGCGCGATCCGACAACATTTATTATGTGACCGGGACGGAGGAATCGGGTGAAGCCCGACCACGGGTCTGCGCTGTCGGCAGGAAGCATGGTCACCGACAGCCGGGAGGGAACGTCTGCGCCGCTCGGGTCCGAGGGAGATGGTCCCGCGGTCCACGAAGGCGGGGCCGAGGGTCTGATCGTGGCGGTCGACGGTCCCGGAGGGTCGGGGAAGAGCACCGTGGCCCGCGAGATCGCCCGCCGTCTCGGCCTGCGGTACCTCGACACCGGGGCGATGTACCGCGCAGTCACCCAGCTCGCGCTGGAACGGCGGATCGACATCGAGGACCCGGCGGCGGTCGCGGAGCTGGCCGAGCGGGCGGTGATCTCGGTCGGTACGGACCCGGACGAGCCCTCGATCGCCATCGACGGTGTCGGGGTGGACGCCCAGATCCGCACCCGCGCGGTGACCAACGCGGTCAGTGCGATCGCGGCGGTGCCGGCGGTGCGGGCGTTGCTCGTCACTCAACAGCGTCAGGTGATCGCCGCCGTGTTGCCGGCCGGCGGCATCGTCGTGGAGGGTCGCGACATCGGCTCGGTCGTGGCGCCGGGCGCCCAGATCAAGGTCTTCCTCACCGCCTCGACCGAGGTCCGTGCGCTGCGTCGCTCCCGCCAGCTCGGGGAGAAGGGCGTTGACGACGTCGCCCGGACCCTCGCCGAACTCGACCGGCGCGACGCGCTCGACAGCAACCGGGCGGCGGACCCGCTGGCCATCCCGCCCGACGCGATGGTTCTGGACTCGACGGCCCGGTCGGTGCCCGAAGTCGTCGACGAGGTGCTTCGGCGTTGCGAGCAGCTGCCGAACCGGACGAGATGACCACGTCGAACCCCCGCGCTGAGGCTCCCCGCGCTGAGGCCGCTCGGCCGGGCGACGGTGCCGGCGAACGTGCCGCGGAGGCGGCCGGGCGGGCCGCCCGGGTCGCGCGTGGACCGGTCCACCGGGGTGCCGCGTCACCGGTCTACAACGACCTCCCGCACCGTGTCCTCAAGCCCGGGGTCCGCTGGTTCCTCAACCGGGTGGTCATGCAGATCAGCCTGGAGGGGCTCGAGAACGTCCCCTTCGACGAACCGTTGATCTTCGCTGGGAACCACAGCAGTTGGCTGGATGGCCCGTTGGTGGTGATCGAGTCCCCGCGGACCGTGCGCTGCCTGAGCAAGATCGAGATGTACCGGGGGGTGCTCGGCCGGGCGCTGCTGTTCAGCGGTCAGATTCCGATCGATCGTGATCGGGCCGACCGGGAGGCCCTGCACACCGCACTGGACGAGCTCTCCCGCGGCGGGGCGATCGGGTTGTTCCCCGAGGGCACCCGGGGCAGCGGGGAGATGGCGGCGGTCCAGCACGGTATCGCCTACCTCGCGGTGCACGGCCGCTGCCGCGTCCTACCGGTGGCCTGCATCAACACCGGTGCCGTCCTGCCCCGGGGGGCGCGCTGGCCGCGCCGGTCGGTGCCGATCCGGGTAGTCTTCGGTGCGCCGTTCGCGGTGGAGGTGCCGGCGAACCCACGTTCGCGCAAGGCGCTGGCCGCCGTCGCGGAGGACATCCGGGTGCGCCTGCTCGACCATCTGGCGACCGTCCGGGCCGGAAAGGCCTGCGGTGAGGCCGGCGGGACCGGCGGGGCCGACCGGGCCGGCTTCGGGTAACCTGAGCAAGATCGCTGCTCGCTCCGGACGGGCGGGTGAGAGCCCCCGGCGATCCGACCACGCTCGAGTGCCCGGCGCCGAGCCCGGGAATCACAGGCGATCCCGTCCCACGATGACAGTTGGCAGTGACAGTGATGAGCGGACAAGACCTATCAACGGACCTCGGCGCGGCCGGGTTCGACCGGTTCGCCGACGGTGGCCTCGGCGATGACGTCGGTGGCTTCGGCGATGACGTCGGTGGCCCCGACGGGTTCGTCGGCGAGCTCGACGGCGAGTTCGCGAGTCCCGGGGCCGGTCAACCGGTGGTGGCCGTCGTGGGGCGACCCAACGTGGGCAAGTCGACGTTGGTCAACCGCATCCTCGGCCGGCGCGCCGCGGTTGTCGAGGATGTCCCCGGGGTGACCCGTGATCGCGTCGCCTACGACGCGGTCTGGAGCGGGCGGCGGTTCACCCTCGTCGACACCGGCGGCTGGGAACCCGACGCGACGGGGCTGGCCGCCCAGGTCTCCGAGCAGGCCCGCGCGGCGCTCGACACCGCCGATGCGGTGCTGTTCATCGTGGACGTCGTCACCGGCGCCACCGACGCCGACGAGGCGGTCGCCCGGGTGCTGCACCGCTGCGGGCTGCCAGTGATTCTGGTGGCGAACAAGGTCGACGACGTACGATTCGAGGCTGATGCGGCGGCGCTGTGGAGCCTCGGGCTCGGCGAGCCGCACCCGGTCTCGGCCCTGCACGGCCGGGGCAGCGGAGACCTGCTCGACGCCGTGCTCGCCGCGTTGCCCGAGGCGCCGCGCGAGATCCTCACCGAGTCCGACGGCCCCCGGCGGGTCGCACTGATCGGCCGGCCCAACGTCGGCAAGTCGCGTCTGCTGAACAAGCTCGCCGGCAGCCGGCGGTCGTTGGTGCACGACGTCGCCGGCACCACCCGGGACCCGGTCGACGAGCTGGTGGTGGTCGGCGGCGAGGAGTGGATGTTCATCGACACCGCCGGGCTGCGCCGTCGCGTCCGGGAGGCCTCCGGCGCCGAGTACTATTCGTCGCTGCGCACCGCCTCGGCCCTGGAAGCCGCCGAGGTCGCCATCGTCCTGCTCGCCGCGGACGAGCCGGTGACCGAGCAGGACCAGCGGGTCATCTCGATGGTCGTCGACGCGGGACGGGCCCTCGTCCTCGCCTTCAACAAGTGGGACTTGGTGGACACCGACCGCCGGCTCACCCTGGAACGGGAGATCGTCCGCGACCTCGGCCGGGTCGCGTGGGCGCCGCGGGTGAACGTCTCGGCCCGTACCGGGCGTGCGACCGACCGGCTCGCCCCCGCGCTGCGCACCGCGCTGGAATCCTGGGGTACCCGGATCCCGACCGGCCGGCTGAACACCTGGCTGGGTGAGGTCGTCGCCGCGACCCCGCCGCCAGCGCGTGGAGGGCGGGTTCCGAAGGTTCTGTTCGCGACCCAGGCCGGAGTGCGCCCGCCGCGGTTCGTGGTGTTCACGACGGGTTTTCTGGAGTCGTCCTACCGCCGGTTCCTGGAACGCCGGCTCCGGGAGGACTTCGGCTTCGCCGGTTCGCCCATCTCGATCTCGGTGCGGGTGCGTGAACGCGGCGACCGCAGGGGCGGCGGCTGACGGTTGGACCGGGTTCCGGCCGCCAGCCGGGCGGGTTTTCCGGACCGGCCGGACGGCCGGGACGGCGTGACGGCGGCTTACGACGAAAAAACCCGTTGAGCAGGCTCACAAGCCTGACCAACGGGTTTTACCACCTCTGTCGGGACGACAGGATTTGAACCTGCGACCCCCAGACCCCCAGTCTGGTGCGCTACCAAGCTGCGCCACGTCCCGTACGGCAGCAACGTTACCGTACCGGCGACCACTACGGTGACCGGGGGTCGCGTCGTCAACGGCGCGACCCCCGGTCACCGTGCGTGGGCTCCGCGTGGGACCAGGCCGAGGCCGTCACCCACGAGGTGTCTGCACGCCGCATGGCCGCCGAACAGCAGGGTCAGCTCGCGCCCTGGGCACGCCGTCGGGCAACCCCGGCGCCGATCAGCAGGGCGCCTACTGCCGCACCGGCCAGCGGGAGCAGGGGTGAGGACCCGGGGTCGGCCATC
>NZ_CDWRCK010000133.1:0-11913 GCF_977927595.1 Frankia sp. CcWB3 | reverse complement strand
GCGCGGGGGGCGGCGGACGAGGCGCTGCTCCGCAAGCTGGAGCTGCTTGATCGGTTTCCGCCCGTCGAGCCCGACGAGCCGGCCGCGTCCGACGGGTCGGCCGACCCGCGGTGACCGGCGGGCTGAGGTCGGTTAGGGGTCGCGGTGGCGGAACCTCGGCTCGGCCGGGATCGGCCGTTCGGGAAGGGGCAGCCGGTCGTGGCGGGCCTGGTCGACAGTGTCGGCGAGGGTGCGACGGGCCCGGGTGCTGTCCGGATGGAACGGGCCGTGCTCGCGTAGCGCGTCGGTGAGCGCGGCGCGGTAGAGGGGGACGGCGTCGGCGGGCCGGCCGGCCCGGCGGTAGGTGTCGGCGAGGGCGCCCCGGGTGGCGCGGGTGTCGGGGTGGCCGGGTCCGAGGAGCTGCTCACGGACGGCGAGAACACGTTCGTTCAGGTCGACGGCCTGCGGAAGCCGGCCGGTGGTCCGGTAGACCTCGGTGAGCTCGTCGGCGGTGCGTAGAGTGCGTGCGTCGCCGACGCCGTGTGCCCGGCTCCGGTCAGCGAGCAGTCGTTCGAGCAGCGGCACGGCCGCCTCGAGCTGCCCGGTGCGCCGGTAGCTCGTCGCGAGGGTGTCCCGGGTCTCGACGGTGTGGGGGTGCGCGGGGCCGAGGACGTGCTCGTGGCGGTCGAGGGCGCGTTCGAGGTGGGGGACGGCGTCGCCGGGTCGGCCCAGCCTGAGGTGGGCGGTGGCGAGGTTCTCGCGGGTCTCGGTGGTCTCGGGGTGGTCGGGGCCGAGGGTGCGTTCCCGGCCGGTCAGCGCGCGGCCGAACTCGCGTGCGGCGTCATCGAGTCGTCCGGCCCGCAGGTGGGCGCGGGCGAGTCCGTCGACCGTTTCGAGGGTGTCGGGGTGGTCGGGGCCGAGGGTGCGCTCGCGGCCGGTCAGCGCGCGGCCGAACTCGCGCGTGGCGTCGTCGAGCCGTCCGGCCTGGTGGTGGGTGACGGCGAGTTGGTGGCGGCTGCCGAGGGTGGCGGGATGCTCGGGGCCGAGGACCCGTCCGCGGGCGGCGAGGGTCTGTTCGAACAGCGGCACGGCGTCGCCTACCGCCCCGATCCGGCGGTAGGCGACGGCGAGGCTGTGGCGGGTGTCGAGGGTGGCGGGGTGCTCCGGGCCGAGGATCCGCCGCCGGTCGGCGAGGGTGTCCCGCAGCAGTCGGGCCACCTCGTCGCCGCGGCCGGCGGCGTCGTAGGCGCGGCCGAGGCTGTGCCGGCCTTCCAGGGTGTCGGGGTGCTCGGGGCCGAGGATGCGTTCTCGCTCGGCGAGGGTGCGCTGGAACAGGTTGACCGCGTGGTCGACCTGGCCGGCCTTCTGGAACGCCCAGGCGAGGGTGTCCCGGCTGACCAGGGTGGCGGGGTGCGCGGGGCCGAGGACGCGTTCGCGGTCGGCGACGGTGCGCTCGGCTAGGCGGCCGGCGTCGTCGATCCGGCCGGCGGCGAGGGTCACCTGTGCGAGGGTCTCCCGGCAAGCCAGGGTGTCGACGTGCGCTGGGCCGTCGAGCCGCTCGCGGGCGGCCAGGGCGCGGGCCGCGAGGGGGAGGGCCTGGTCGGCCCGGCCCTGCCCGAGCAGGTAGGCCGCCGAGCGTTCCGCCAGCCAGGCGGCCTCCGGACTGTCGGCCTCCAGACGGTCGGCATCGGTGGGGTCGGTGGCGTCGACGTCGGTGTCGGTGGCGTCGAGCACGGCGAGCGTGTGCGGGAGTAGCTCCCGCCAGGCGGGCCAGGCTTCCGGGTTGGCGGTGACGGCGTCGGGCAGGGCCGCGCGCAGCATCCGGGTCATGGTCGCGACGATCTCGTCGGCCTGGTCGGGGCTGGTGTGGGTGTGCACGGCGGCCCGCACCAGCCGGTGCATCGTCACGGTGTCCGCGTCGCGGTGGGCCAGGCCGTACCGCTCCAGGGCGCCGACGGTGTCGGCGAGGGCGAGCGGGTCGCCGGCCGCCGCCCGTAGCCCGGAGTCCGGAGTCGGGGATTGCGTTCGGCTCGGCGGTGAACAGCCGGATTGGGATCGGTTCGTTGTCGCCGTGCGCGACGATCCGCAGCAGGTGGCCGGCGGCCGGTGCCTCGGCGTCGAGCCGGCGGATCGGCTCGTCCCAGAGGGTGGCGGCGGTGGCCCCGGGCCGTCCGCTCACCTCCCCCTGCGCCAGGAGGACCTCCGGCCGGTCAATTAACACCTGAAGATAGGTCTCGGCGGGAGTGCGGCCGGTGCTGATGCGGTGGGCGGCCTGGTCGAGGGCGAGCGGGTGGTCCCCGAGCCGCTCGGCGATCCGGTCGGCGACCGTCCGTTCGACGGCGGGCAGCCGGCCGGCGAGCAGGGTGACGGACTCGGCCCGGTCCATCGGTCCGACCCGGCACGACCGGGCCGAGATGGTCCCAGCCGGGGTTGCGGGAGGTCAGCAGCAGCCGGCCGGGTTCGGCGGGCCGCAGCCAGGCCGGCAGCGTGTCGGCGTCGGCAGCGTCGTCGAGCACGATCAGCCAGCGGCCGTCGGCCCGGCCGAGGTTCGCGATCACGGCGGCCGGTTCCGCGTGGCCGGGTAGGCCCACCGCCGGGGCGAGCTCGCGCACCCGCTCGCCGATCAGCTCGGGGCGTTCCGCCGGCACCCACCACACGGCGTCGAGATCCGCCCGGTGCTGGCGGGCGTACTCGGTGACCAGGCTGGTCTTCCCGATCCCCGCGATTCCCGTCACGGTGACCAGCGGCGAGCGGGACAGCGCCTCGTCGAGCCGGGCGAGCGCGGCCGTCCGGCCGACGAACCGGGCGGGCTGGTCCGGCACGTTCCACACCGCCGGCAACTCCGGCGGGAAGATCCCCCGCCGGCCGGGGAAGCCCGGCGGCTGTTCCGGCTGTGGCCGGTCGCCACGCAGGGCCGCGAGCAGGCTGGCCCGGACGGCGATCTCGCTGCGGTCGACCGGGACGAGCTGGCCGAGCAGACCGGGCAGCGGCCGGTCCGCCACCCTGGTCACCAGCAGCCGGCGTTCGCCTCCGGTCGGGTCGGCCGACCACGCCGCCGCCCATTCGGCGACCGCGGGCGAGGAGCGCAGGTAGCCGTCGGAGACCACCGCGACCGTGTGCCGGGCCTGGCTCACCGCCCGGTCCAGCCACCCCACTCGGTGCGTCCCCGCCGGCGCCCAGGACTCAAGCAGGACCTGGTAGCCGGCATCCTCCAACGTCCCGGCGATCCATTCGGCCCAGGCCCGCCCGTCGTCCGCGTACGACACGAAACAGTCGGGAGCGCCGTGCCCATCGCCCCCGCCGGTCACCGTCCCAGCATGGCATAGTCACCGAAACGGATTAACCGAGGATGGCGTCGATCGCTCGGTAGACGCGTTCCTCGGAAACCGGGTACGGGGTGCGCAGGCTCTGCGCGAACAGGCTCACCCGCAGCTCCTCGATCATCCAGCGGAGGCGCCGGATCTCGGGCGCCGGCTCCCGGCCGGCGGGGACGGTGGCGAGCAGCTCCCGATAGGCGTCCTGGACGCGCCCGACGGTCGCGGTATTGAGCCTGTCCCGCCCGGGATCGCGGGGCAGCCGCTCCAGCCGCCGTTCCAGCGCGGTCAGGTAGCGGACGAGGTCCGCCAGCCGGTCGGCCCCGGTGTCGGTGGCGAATCCCCGGTAGATCAACGAGGTGAGCTGGTCGCGCGCGTCGGCCACCGACGCCGCCACCGCCGGGGCACGCAGCTCGCGCAGCGCCAGATCGACCGCGTGGGCGAGGCCGAGCACCTGCTGAACCTCGCGGACCACCTCGAAGGCGGCCTCGGGCAGCCCCGCGCGTACCGCGGCGAGCAGCGCGGTGAAGCCCGCCTCGTCCCAGGCGGGCCCGCCGGCCGCGGCGATCAACCGGTCGGCGGCGGCCCGCACGCAGTCGTCCAGCAGGTCGGCGGCGTCGCGGTGCGGGTTGTGGCTCAGGGCCAGCTTCGCGGCGTTCGACAGCCGGGCGTTGAGGCCGCGCACCGGGGAGGGGACGCCCAGCAGCACCAGGCGCCGGGTGCCGGCCCACATCAGCTGGCGCTGTTCGGCCTCGGTGCCGGCGGCCCGCACCGCGACCGAACCGCCCTCGTCAACCAGCGCCGGGAACGCCTTCACCACGTGGCCGCCCGCCGCGTTGCCGCCCGCCGCGTTGCCGCCGCGGCGCAGCTCGACGACCTTCGGCAGGGTGCCGAGGTCCCCCCACGCCCGCAGGCCGGCCCGCTCGAGGCCGTCCGCCGCGGCGGCGACGGCCTCCCGGGTCCTCGGGCGCAGCCGCTCCTTGATGGCGTCGAGGTCCTTGCCCTCGGCCAGCACCCGCCCGCCGGCGTCCTCCACCCGGAAGGTGAACCGCAGGTAATCCGGCACACCCGTCAGCGACCAGGAGTCGCGCGGGATCTCCGGCCCGCCCATCCGGCGCAGCTCGTGTTCCACCGCGGTGAGCAGGGGCACCTGGCGTGGCGTGATGTTCGCCAGGACCGCCTTGGCGTAGTTCGACGCCGGGACGAAGCTGCGCCGCACCGCCTTCGGCAGCGCCCGGATGAGGGCGGTGACGAGCTCCTCGCGCAGCCCCGGCACCTGCCATTCGAAGCCCTCGGCGCCGACCTGGTTCAGCACGGCCAGCGGGATGTGCACGGTGACCCCGTCGGCCGCCGAGCCCGGTTCGAACTGGTAGCTCAGCGGCAGCGCGAGGTCGCCCGCCTGCCAGACGTCGGGGTAGTCGGCCTCGGTGATTCCCTCGGCGCCCGCGGAGACGAGCATTGAGCGCGGGAAGTCGAGCAGGTCCGGGGTCGTCCGGCGCGCCTTGCGCCACCAGGCGTCGAAGTGCCGGGCGGACACGATATCCGCGGGGATGCGCTCGTCGTAGAAATGGAACAGCGTCTCGTCGTCGACGACGATGTCGCGCCGCCGGGCCCGGTGCTCCAGCTCCTCGACGTCGGCGAGCAGCTCCCGGTTGGCGTGGAAGAAGGCGTGGCGGGTCTGCCAGTCACCCTCGACCAGCGCGTGCCGGAGAAACAGCTCCCGGCACAGGGCCGGGTCGACCCGGCTGTACTGGACCGGCCGGGAGGCGACGATCGTCACCCCGTACAGGGTCACCTTCTCGTCGGCGAGCACCGCGCCCTGCCGGCGCGACCAGCGCGGCTCGCTGTACGTGCGATGCACCAGGTGGGCGGCGAGCGGCTCGATCCAGTCCGGGTCGATCCGCGCGGCGGTGCGGCCCCACAGCCGGGAGGTCTCCACCAGCTCGGCGGCCATCACCCAGGCGGGTGGTCCGGACGGCCGCTTCGGCGCGTCCTCGCCCGCCGGGTCCCCCGGGTCCGCCAGCGCGGCTGTCGGGTCCGCCGACGTGGCTGTCGGCCCGGTGCGCTCGGCGCGGTTCGACCGCCGGGCCAGGGCGGAGCCCGGCCAGAGCGCGAAGCGGCCGCCGCGGGCGCCGGCGTACTCCCGGCGCTCCGGGTCGTAACGACCGATGTGCGACAGCAGCCCGGTCAGCAGGGCCTGGTGCACGGCCCGTGGATCGGTTCGTGGATCGGCCGCGCCGGAGCCGTCATCCCGGGGGGTGAGCCCCAGGCCGCGGGCCACCGCGGCGAGCTGGCCGTGCACGTCCTGCCATTCCCGGATGCGCAGGTAGTTGAGGAACTCCGTGCGGCACATCCGCCGGAACTGGTTGGCCGACAGCTCGCCGCGGGCGTCGCGCAGGTAGTTCCACAGGTTCAGGTACGCCAGGAAGTCCGAGGTCGGGTCCGCGAACCGGGCGTGGCGGGCATCGGCCGCCTGCTGGTGCTCGACCGGGCGCTCCCGGGGATCCTGGATCGCGAGCGCGGCGGCGATGACGAGCACCTCGCGCAGGCAGCCCTGCTCGTCGGCGGCGAGCACCATGCGGGCCAGCCGGGGATCCACCGGGATCTGCGCCAGCCGCCGGCCGAGGGGAGTGATCCGGTGGCGGGGATCGGCCGCGGTGGCGTCGAATGCCCCCAACTCGGCGAGGAGCAGTTCGCCGTCGCTGATCTGGCGGGGGTCGGGTGGATCGAGGAACCCGAACGTGGCCATCCCGCCGAGGCCGAGGTCGGCCATCCGCAGGATGACCGAGGCCAGGTTCGTCCGCAGGCTCTCCGGATCGGTGAACTCCGGCCGGCCGGCGAAGTCCTCCTCGCTGTAGAGGCGGATGCAGATGCCGTCGGCGGTCCGCCCGCAGCGCCCCTTGCGCTGGTTGGCGGAGGCCTGTGAGATCGGTTCGATGGGCAGCCGCTGCACCTTGGTGCGGTGGCTGTAGCGGGAGATCCGCGCGGTGCCCGGATCGATCACATAATGGATTCCCGGCACGGTCAGCGAGGTCTCGGCGACGTTGGTGGCCAGGATCACCCGCCGTCCGGTGTGCGGCTGGAACACCCGGTGCTGCTCGCCGGCGGACAGGCGGGCGTAGAGCGGCACGATCTCGGTGTTCGGCCGCTGCTCGCGGGTGAGTGCCTCAGCGGTGTCGCGGATCTCCCGTTCGCCGCTGAGGAACACCAGGATGTCGCCCGGGCCCTCCGCGCACAGCTCGTCGACCGCCTCGCTGATGGCCTGGGTCTGGTCGCGCTCGACCTCGCCGTTCTCCCTGCCGGTCCTCCGCCCGTCGGCCGGGCCGCTGGCCGATCCGCTGGCCGGTCCGTCGGCCGCCGGGACGAGTGGGCGGTAGCGGACCTCGACCGGATAGGTGCGCCCGGACACCTCGATGACCGGGGCGTCCTCGAAGTGGGCGGAGAACCGGGCCGTCTCGATCGTCGCGGAGGTGATGACAATCTTGAGATCCGGCCGGCGGGGGAGCAACGACCGCAGGTAGCCGAGGATAAAGTCGATGTTGAGGCTGCGTTCGTGCGCCTCGTCGATGATGAGCGTGTCATAGCGGCGCAGCTGGCGATCGGAGGAGATCTCGGCCAGCAGGATGCCGTCCGTCATGAGCTTGACCAGCGTGTTCTCGTGCACCTGGTCGGTGAACCGGGTCTGGTAGCCGACGACGCCGCCCGCCTGGGGAGCCGGGGTGCGCAGTTCCTCCGCGATGCGGTCGGCGACGGTACGCGCGGCGATTCGGCGCGGCTGGGTGTGCCCGATCATCGCCCGGATCCCGCGGCCGAGCTCCAGGCAGATCTTCGGTAGCTGGGTGGTCTTGCCGGACCCGGTCTCCCCGGCGACGACGACCACCTGGTGATCCCGGATCGCGGCGAGGATCTCGTCCTTGCGCTGGGTGACCGGAAGGATGTCGGGGTAGTCGAGCGTCGGGACGCTGGCCCGGCGCCGCTCCACCTGCAGCGCCGCCCGGTCCACCTCGGCGGCGATGGCCTGTAGGGCCCGCTGGCGCGCGGCGGGCTCGCGGGTGCGCCGGCTCTCGGCGAGCCGTCGGCCTAGCCGATGGGCGTCGCGAGGAGACAACCCGGTCAGCCGCGCGGACAGCTCCGCCGGTGGTACTGGGCCTGCCGGTGCTACTGGGCCTGCCGGTGGTGACGGCTGCGGCTGCGGCGTGGGCGGCCTGGGCGGCGTGGCGGGAGGATTCAAGAGCTGCCTTTCCACACGTCGTCAAGCCTAGGACACAGCTGTCCCGGCGGCGTTGCATTCCTCCGGCCCGTCGGGCGGTGGCGGTGACTCTTCGGTCAGCGAATTTTGGGGACCTGAGCACGGTCTGCGGTCCCTGGACCGTGACTAGCTCCCCCGAATGGGAGGTCGGGCCGTCCCGTTACCTTTTCGACGGATGAGCGGTCCGACGGATGAGAGGCGAGCCGGTCCTTTGCGGACCAAGGCGAGGCGCCGCCGGTAGCCTGCCAACGGCCCGCCCGGTCGGCGGTGGGTCGCTGCTCGACGCCGTCGCGGCCTCTATACCGTCGCAAGCTTGTCGTCGACAGGAACCTCGATGCTGAGGGGACAGAGCCATCATGATGATGAGGTGCGAAGTCGGCCCCTACCCTGGTCCGGGCGACCTCCCCGGGCCGAGCAGGGCGTGACTGCCGACGGGCGGGAGGCGGCCTCGCCCGGGGTGCGGGAGCCGGTCCCGTCCGGGGTGCGGGAGCCGGTCCCGCTCGCGGCGCCGGCATCCTCCGCCGCCACGGGCACCGCCGCTACCGCCTCCGCGGGCACGGTGGCCGCCTTCGGGGAGGGCACGCTCGAGCTGGGCCGAGCCTCCGTCGAGCTGGGCCGGGCTTACCAGGCGCTGGAACAGGTCATGGGGCGCGTCCTCGTTACTCTGCGGGCGGTCGCGGTCCTGCTGACGGTGTGCTACGTCGCGGTCTGGCGCTGGTACGACCACAGGCCGGCGGCGATGGCCGTCGCGGGGCTGACGGTCATCGGCGGTCTCGTCTTCTGCGTCGTCAGCCTGCGACGCGGGATCCGTCGATCGATGACCACCAGCACGGTCGCGATGTCGACGGTCCTCGCCCTGACGGCCTCGTCCTGGTTGCCGCCCGCTTCGGTGGGGGACAGCGGGAACTTCGTCTTCCTGACCGCCATCAACGCCGGGATCGTGACGGTCTGGACATTTCCGACGGCCGTCGCGTCGGTCCTGCTCCTGACGCTGTGCGGCGCCACTCTCGTAGGCGGCTGGGGCCACAACCCCCAGGTCTTCTCTCAAACCGCCATGCTGCTGATCATTCCCGGTCTACTCGGGCTGGCGATCGGTCGACTGCGCCGGATCGCCCGTACGGCCGACCATCGCTGGGCGAACGTTGTGGCCCGGCACCGCAGCGAGGCGGTGGTCCTCGCCGTCGCCCGCGACCGCCGGGAACGGGAGCGAGTCATCCACGACACGGTGCTGAACACCCTGACCGGCATCGCCTGGGGCGGGGGACGGGACGTGGCACTCACCCGGCGTCGATGTGCGCAGAGCCTCACCGCCGTGCGCGGCCTGCTCGACCGGGACGACGAGGTCGGTCCGCCGATCGGCGATCGGTTGGCCGAGGCCGTCCGCGACGCCGCTCGACGGGGGCTGCAGGTCAGCCTCGAGGACCGGCGTCTCCCAGCCGTCGCGGGGGAACCTCCCGGTGAGCCCCCGGCCGTGGTTGTGGAGGCCTTCGTCGGAGCGGTCGGCGAGGCGCTGGTCAACGTGGAACGGCACTCCGGCACCCGGCGTGCCTCGCTGCTCCTCGGCGGTGGCCCGGGCCTGCTCATCGTGACGGTGTCCGACGCCGGGTGCGGCTTCGACCCGCAGCGGGTCGACCCCGCCCGGCTCGGGCTGCGCGAGTCCATCGTCGGACGGCTGGTGGACGTCGCCGGGACCGCCCGCATCGACGCGCGCCCGGGGCAGGGCACCGTTGTGGAACTGCAGTGGCACGCCCCGGACGCGACGACGGGGCACGTGACGCGACCACAGCCGAGCGATGATCGCGGCGATCGGGGTGATCGCGGGGCCGGAAGGGTCGGCGGGCGGGTCGGCGATCGTCGGGACGTCGCCGCGATCGCCGCCGAGCTACGCGACGCCTATGCCGCCGGGCTGCGCCGGGCGCTCGGGCAGATCGCCGGGCTGTGGCTGATCATCATGCTCGTGCCGTTGGTCGGCACGGGTGGATGGGTGCGGACGATGGCTGGAGCGGGAGCGATGTGGCTGCTGGTGGCCGCGCTCACCGTCGCCTTCGTCCGGCGCGGACGGAGTCGGCCGATCAGCGGTCCCGAGGCGGCCGTGCTGCTGTTCCTGGCCCTCGCCGTCGCCGTCGCCGGCATAGCGAACACCGTCGGCGCGGACATCGTCCGGATCGCGGACTGGCCGTTGCTCGTGCTTCCCCTGCTCCTAGCGTTCATCACCGCCTCCCGGCCACTCTGGGAATGGGTGGGTGCGCTGCTGGTCGCGATCGCCATGATGATCGTTGCGGTGTTCCTGCGTGGTACCACCGAACCGCTGGTGCTGGCGCGGCTGGGGGTACTGATCTACGGTGCGTGCGGGGTGCAGATTGTGACCGCGATGCTGGGTCCCCTGCTGCGCGGCACCGCGGAGACGACCGCCCGCGCCCTGGCCGCCGAGGCTGAGGTCGCCGCCCAGGTGGATGCGTTCACCATGATCAGGTGGGAGCGGGCGCAGTGGTTGCACACCGTGGGGTGGGAGGTGCTGCCGTTACTCGACGGAGTCGCGGGCGGTTGGCTGGACCCACGGGAAGCCGCCGTTCGGAGCAGGTGCGCGATACGGGCGGCCGCCGTCCGTCGCATGATCACCGGGGGTGGTCCGTCGTCGGCGCTGGCGGACCTCGACGCGGTCGTCGCCGACGCCGAGGCTGCGGGAATGACCGTCCAGATCCAGCTGTCCGGCGATCTGCGGCTCGCGCCAGCTCCCGTGCGGGCCATGGTGGCCGATCAGGTGCGGGAGGTGCTCGCCGCCGTCCCAGGCGGCCGGGCGATTATGACGGTCCTGTGGACGCCGGCCGGCGGCAGTGTTTTCGTCTCGCTGCCCTGGCCGCAGGGCCTGCCGCCCCCGCAGCTCGGCTGCGGGGGAGAGGACCCGGGCGGGATCGAGGTCTCGGTGGAGCTGGACGATCGGTGTCTCAGCCTGGAGCTGACCTGGCCGGCGAGCGCGGTCACGGACCCGACCAGGCGGGTCGAGCCGATCGGCGGGATGGCGGAGCAGTAGGGCCGGCAGGCCGGCAGAACGGCGAGCCGGCAGAACGGCAGGCCGGCCGAGTAGTAGGCCGGCGGGCCGGCGGAGCAGCCGGTCGGTGAGCTGGGAGCGAACCGCGTTCAGAGCTCGGTGATGATGCGCCGTAGCAGTTCGGGAGTGTCACCCGGGGTCGTGCTGTCGACACTGAGCCGGTTATACACCTCCATGTACCGGTCAACGTCCTCGCGCTTGTCGAGGTAGGTGGAACCGGTGAGCTGCTCCAGGTAGACCACGTCCGGCAGGTCCATTTCGGGGAAGCGGAGGATCGTGAAGGCCCCACCCTCCGCCGCGTGGCCGCCGAAGGAGAACGGCATCACCTGCAGAGTGAGGTTCGGTAGCTCGGACGCGGTGATGAGGTGTTCGATCTGGGCCCGCATCACCTTCGGCCCGCCGATCGGCCGACGCAGCGCCGCCTCGTCGATGACTATCCAGAGCCGTGGCGGGTTCTTACGGTACAGCAGCTTCTGCCGGTTGAGCCGCACGTTAACCCGGCGCTCGACGACGGCGGCCGGTAGGTGATCACTACCCTGCGTGATGATTGCTCGGGCGTAGTCCTCGGTCTGCAACAGGCCCGGAATGAACTGGAGCTCGTAGGTCCGGATGAGCTGGGCCGCCTCCTCCAGACCGATGTACGGCTGGAACCAGGACGGGAGAACGTCGTTGAAGTTCTGCCACCAGCCAGCGGCGTTCGCCTCCCGGACAAGGGCCAGCAATGGGGCGCGCTCTGCATCGTCCGTGACCTGATAGAAGGTCAGCAGGTCGGCGACGTCGCGTTCTTTGAAGCTGACGCGGCCAAGCTCCATCCGGCTGATCTTCGACTCTGAGGCGCGGATGTGGTAGCCGGCGGTTTCCCGGCTGATGCCCTTCTCCTCGCGAAGTCGACGGAGCTGAGAGCCGAGCAGGATCCGACGTACGGTCGGTCCACTTCCCGGCTGAGCTGTCGTCACGGTCGGCCCCCTCGCCATGGTCAACACAAGAGTAAGATACTCGATCTTCTGGTTCCGGATGGGTGGCTGGTTCTCTCGTCTGGGTGACACTCGCGTGTTGAGCGTGGTGAGGATTATTTGTATACACGCTCACGGGGAGCGTCGACGGCGGGTCTCCGTTTAACGGGGGATGAGGATGCCCCCGGCTGTCGGGTACGGGCGCAATGGTGTGGACGATGACATGTCCGGACATTCCACTCTCACGGTGCCAGATTCCAGGGGGCGTGAGGACTTCGGGCCCTGGACGGCGATCGTGTACTTCCTACTGTTGCTCTCCACGGCTCCGCTCCTCTTCGCTCCTCCCCCCACTCTCCCGTCGGGTTCCCC
>NZ_CDWRCK010000132.1:0-11952 GCF_977927595.1 Frankia sp. CcWB3 | reverse complement strand
GGCCGATCCGCTTCATGAGCAGGTAGGCGAGGGCCGACACGGCGCCGCCCACCACGAGCACCAGGACCCCGGTCGGGCTGTCGTAGGCTCGCACGTTCTGCCCCCGGGTGGCCAGCAGGAGCAGCACGATCCAGGGGGCGGCGAGCGCGAGCCAGGCGGCGTTCACCGTCCAGCTCTGCCGCGTCTCGAGCTCGGCGCGGGTGCGGGCGTCCTCCCGCAGGAAGGTGGACAGCGTGCGCAACAGCCGGCCGAGGTCGGTCCCGCCGACCTCCCGGGCCATCCGCAGTGACTCGATGATGCGGTCGGCCACCGGATCGGCGAGCTCGTCGGCGAGGCGGTCCAAGCAGGCCGAGAACGACCCGGTGGCGCTGTAGTCCTCGCCGAACCGGGTGAAAGCCGGTCGCAGCTGTACCGGCCCCCGCACCCCCACCGCGGCCAGGCCCTCGGGCAGCGACATCCCGGCCCGCACCGCGCTGGACAGGTTGTCGACAACGTCCGGCCACAGCTCCCGCAGATCATGCATGCGGGCATGCCGCCGACGGACCACGAGGGCCCGGGGCAGCAGACTCGCAAACACGACGAAGGCGCCGGCCAGCGACACGGTCTCGGTGAATGCCAGGACGACCAGGCCGGCTACCAGGCCCAGACCCAGGCTGATCATGACGAACTGACGCGGGGTCACGCCGCGGATGCCCGCCTGGGCGAGCAGGTCGCTCGTCGACCGTTCCCAGCGCGCCGTCGCCGACCAGGCCGCGAACCGCGGCCGGCCGCTGGTGACGATGAGGAACAGACCCAGACCGAACAGCAGGCCGAGGAAGATGCCCATCATCGCTCCGCGGCGATCTCGGGCCAGCCCCCGCCGGGCCGATGATGATGGTAATCATGGTCGCCCTGGGCCAGCAGGGCGGGCAGGTCGTAGCCGGCGCGGGCGAACCGTTCGGGATGTGGCGGGAAGCCGTCGGCGCGGACCAGTCCGTCCGCGCGCGAGCGGTAGATCTGGGCGATCTCGATGACGTCCCCCTCCGTCCGGCCGGGCAGCGCGACGACCTCGGTGACGCGGCGCCGGCCCGAGACGTCCTTCTCCAGATGGACGACGAGATCCACGCTGGCGGCGACGGTGGGCACCACAAAGGCATGGCTGACGTTCTCGCCGGCGAGCAGGGGCAGGGTGCACAGTTTCGTCACGGCCTCGCGAGCCGAGTTCGCGTGCAGGCTGCACATACCGGGCAGCCCAGAGTTGAGCGCGATCAGCAGGTCGAGCGCCTCCTCCTGGCGAACCTCGCCGACCAGGAGCCGGTCCGGGCGCATCCGCAGGGCCTCCTTGACCAGCCGGCGCAGCCGGATTTCCCCGCTGCCCTCCAGGTTGGCCTGCCGGGTCTGCATCGCCACCCAGTCGGCGGCCCGCAGCTTCAGCTCGAACACCTCCTCGCAGCTGATCACCCGTTCCCGGGCCGGGATGGCCGAGCCGAGACAGTTGAGCATGGTCGTCTTGCCGGCCTGAGTGCCGCCCGCAATGATGATGTTGAGGCCGGCGACGACGGCAGCGTCCAGAAAGGTGGCCGCTGCCAGCGTGATCGTCCCGAGATCGACCAGTTCGTCCAGGCTCGACGCGGACAGCACAAACTTACGGATGTTGATCGACCAGTGCACCCGGGTGACATCGGGGATGACCACGTGCAGCCGGGAACCGTCCGGAAGCATGGCGTCGACGAACGGGGTCGAGAGGTCCACCCGCCGGCCCGAGGACTTCAGCATCCGCTCGACGAGGTCCTGGACCTGATCGGCCGTCAGAATGGTCGTCGTCAGCTCGCTGCGACCGGCCCGGGCGACGAATACCCGGCCCGGCTCGTTGATCCAGATCTCCTCCACGGTGGGGTCGTCGAGGTGGCGTTGCAGCGGCCCGAACCCGGCAACCGCGTCATAGACCAGCCGGGCGGTGACGTCCCGGTCGACGACCGGGGGAAGGTCACTGACGAGAACCCGTTCCTCATAATCGGCGAGCACCTCGTGAACGAGCTGACGCACCTGCGCCGGGTCCCGCACGGGATCGAGAGAACGCCGCCGGACGAGCTCTCTGACCTCGTCCTCCACGAACGATGTCGCGTCCAGCCAACTGCCGCGTGCCACCGCCACGGAAACCGCTGCTCCTCCGGCTTTCGTCTCTTCCCGCCCCGATAATTGCCACGAAGCGTAGAAAGAAGGTCACTGGTAAGCAACCCCCGACGCCGGGGGCAGACGCAACAACGTTCGCACAACCCCCACCGGGGACATGGAGCGGGTAGGGCTCAGGTAGGCCACAGCCCGTACAGAGTCCCCCCTTGACCACCAAGGTTGCTACTCTCCGCAGTCAAAAAGCGGTCGCGGACCGGACATTTGTCATCGCTCTGTGCGCATATCGACTGCACCGACGGTGCACCAACCGCCCCGGAAACGCCCGCGCGATTTCTCCCTCGAAACGACGCCGAGGCGATAGCCTTTCGGCGGTCCCTAACCCGAACATCCCTGTAGCCGATATCGCATCGCTGGGTCGGCAGGCGGAATCCCCCCACCCCGCCGGTCTCATCCAGCGTCCCACCAACGCCTGCCTCGGGGGTCCCTTCCGTGTCCGGTCAGCCAACAACCAGCGCGGTCGCCAGCCGCCCGCGAGAACCTCATTCGGCCACCAGGGCGGCGTTGCTCCCGACGCCTCCCCGGCACGATCCCCCGGAGTGGAAAGGGGCATCACGATGAGCGGCGCCCGGGATCCCCGATCGTCAGACATGTTCGACACGACCGCTTGGAAAATGTTCTGGCGGATTGTCGAAAACTGCCCGGTCGCGGTATTCGCCACCGATGCGGCAGGCCGGTATCTCTTTGTGAACCGGCCGTGGTCCAAGTTGACCGGCGTTACCCGCGACGAGGCGGTCGGATGGGGATGGCAACGCATCGTCCATCCCGGCGACGTAGCGAACGTCGGCAGCCGGTGGCGGCGCCTCGTCACGCACGGCGACGGGTTTTCGATCCAGGTCCGGTTGATCCGACCGGGTGAACCACCCTGCGACGCGGTCATGCAGACGATGGTGACCTCGGCAGGGGACGGTAGACAACGGATCGTCGGCACCCTCACCGTGCCGTCGGCCAGTGCGTTCGGGAACGCCGCCGGGCCGGTGACGGGTGTGCCGGTGACGGGTGTGCCGGTGTCCTCGCCGCGGGTCCAAGGGCGTCACTCCCCGATCGGCCCATCGTCCGCGGGCCAGCCCGATACCGACGACGTCGCCGTCCAGGAACGGGCCGAACCCGACCTCGCTTCCCGCGAACCGACGTCTCACGAACCGGCGCATCACGAACCGGCCGATCTCGAACACCTTGACGACGGGCAGGCCGAGCTCGACCGCCTTCGCCGTCGCGAGGCGGCTTTCGAACTCGCCGCTCTCGATCCCGACCTCCTCGACGGGCACCTGCTCGATCAGGATCTCCTCGGTCTCCAGGCCCTCGCCTCCGATGGGGTGCCCGCGGGCGATCTCGACAGGTTCGGCGTGTTCGACGGACCGGGCCCGTTTGATCTGCCGGACCAGTCCGACCGGTCGGATCGCCCCGATCGGGTGGACGAGATAGCCCGCCTGGACGGGCTGGACGGGCACGGTGACACCGAGGAGACCGATCTCGTCGACGCGGCCGGGGACCGCGAGGACGACGGCGAGTACCCGCGACGCGAAGCACCCTCGGCCTGGCCTCGGGCCGACCAGTCCGATCGGGGCTGGGAATGGTCTGTTCCGCTTCCCCGCCGGCCGGTTCCCGGCGAACCGACGCCGGGCCGGGCGACATCCCGCGAAGCCACCGAGGATCGGCCCACAGTCGGGTTTCCCCGCGGGACGCTCCCGCCTGGCGCGGAGTGGCGCGCGGCCGTGGCCCTGCATCGCAGCGAGAATGACGACCTGCGTCCCTTCGGACGCGCCAGGGGCTCGAACCACACCTGTGGCTGCCCGTTCACCGAGGCCCGACGGATCGAGGAGGCATGCCGGGACCGGGAACGCTGGCTGACGACCCTGCTCGCCGAACTGACGACCGCCGTGCTCATCGCCGACCGGGACGGGCGTGTGGTGGCGGTGAACCAGGTGTACTGCGATCTGTTCGATCTGGCGGACCTGCCCGTCGACCTGGTCGGAACGGATTGCCGGCTGCAGCTGCGTCCCCGGCCCGGGCTGGTGGACGATCCATCCGGATTCGCGACGCGCCTGGACACCCTGCTCCGTCGACGGCGGACGCTACGCCGGGAGGCAGTGATGTTCGCCGACGGGCGGGTGTTCGAGCGTAGCCACATCCCGCTGACCGCGGCCGACGGCTACCGCGGCCATGTCTGGCTCTACTCCGACGTCACCGACCGCCGGATCCTGGAGGCTGAGATCGAGGGACTCATCTCCGGACTGTGACGAGCGAGGTGGACGGCGGTCCGGTCAGTAGACGCCGCCGTAGTGCCGGGCCTGCAGATCCTGGGCCTGGCCGACCCAATCATCGGAGACGATGCGGTCACCGAAGCCATCCAGCCGGTGAGCGAGCCGCTCGACGTCGGTATCACCCATTTCGGCCAGCTGACTGAAGGTTGTGATGCCCAACGCCCGCAGCCGGGCCTCGATCACCGGGCCCACGCCGACAATCTCCTTGAGGTTGTCGCCGCCCGACCGCACTGGATCGAGGAGACCGTTCCACCGCGGCGCGGGTTCCAGCACGACCCGGCTACCCGTACCCGGCTGGCCGCTGGCCCCGTTCGTTCCACCGGTGCTCCTGCCACCGGTGCTCTTCACGCCGCAGCCACTCCCCTGACTACTCGACGGCGGTCCGCCCGGGGCCGGTGGCCGGTTCTTCGTGGCAACGCCGCTCGCCTGGACCGTCGCCCCCGAGATGTTCGCCCCGGGCGACAGAGCCAGGCCGTGCGCGGGCAGCGCGCTCTTCGACGGCCCCGCCTCGTTCGGGGTGACCGCGAGGTTCGACGAGACCACACCGCCCGCGGCAGCAACCCCGACCGCGACGGCGGCCTCGGCGGTGGGGGCAGCCTCGGGATGCTCGGCACCGGCTTTCTCGTCAGAGGAGGCCTGGCCCAGAAGCGCCTCGGATTTCGCGATCCGCCCCAGCAGGCTGAGCCGTTCGGCCGCCCATTCGGCCTGGTGCCGATCCAGCCGGGTGGTCATGGTGGCCACCTGGCGTTGCGCGTCCTCCGCCTCCGTACGGGCCATGGCCAGTCGGGAGGAGAACTTGGCCGCCCGGCCCTCGGCCTCGACGAGCTGTCTGCGCAGCAGCTCGGCCTCATGGGCGAGCTCCGCCGCCGAAGGGCCGGCGGGATCACCGCCCGCCCCCGGGGAGCCCGCCGGCACCGGGCCGGCGGCACCCGGGCCGACAGTACCCTCGCCGGCGGCACCCGGGCCGGCCGGGAGGGCCTGGGCCGCGCCGGGTGTCACGGCGTACGCCCGGGCCCGCATCGCTGCCTCGATCTCCTCGACCCGGGCGCTTGCGATCACGGCATGGCGCTCCGCCTCGGCGATCCGCCGTTCGGACTCCGCGGCACGCTGTTCGGCGACAGCGAGCCGGGCAGTTAGATCCGCCTTCTCCAAGGCGACGTCGTCACGCTGCCGGCGCAACCGGGCGATCAGCTCGGCGGCCTGCCCTGTGCCCGTGCCGCGGGCGCCCGAACCGGGGACACCCGTGTCGGCGTCGCCGACGCACGCCGCCACGGCGTTCCCGGCCTCGGCAGCATTCCCGGCATTCACGCGGTTCACGTCGTTCGCGGCTGCCGCCTGATCGGCTGACGGGACCGCGCCGGGGCGGGATTCGTCGAGGCCCAAGCCGGTGCCGGCCGGCGTCTCCACCGATCCCGCCCGATTCCGCGCGGCGTCAGCGTCGGCGTTGCGGGCCTGCCGGCGCAGCGGCGCGATCAGGAAGACCCAGGCCAGCGCCGCACCAATGAGCATCGCCACCAGCACGTATGCCAGGATCTGCCCGGCGAGGTACAGCATGGGCTGCCAGCCTCCTTACCGCGGTAGGTCGGTCGAGATCACACCTGCCAGCGGGGGTGACATCTCGGTACGAAGGTTGTGGGAAGTGGAGCCCCCTCGGCGCCATCCAGGTGGTGACCCGGTCGCCGCCGCAAGACTCCCCAGCATTATTCGCAACGCCCGGCATCGGCCGCACCCGGGGAGGTTCAACCGTTGTCCACGTCGATCTCCCTGGGTGGGAAATCACCGTTCACGGACGGCAGGCGACGAACAGCACCCCAGGGAGGAGTGAGGAGTATGGGAAGACAACCGCGAGGGCCGCCCGTCGGGAACATTTCACGCCAGCTGGTCACCAGTCCAGACAGCATGCCCCAACGAGCCGTCAACGTGCGTGGTCTCCTCCGCCGCGCGGGGGAGACCTCCGCCCCCGCGCACCCAACATCCGCGTCTCCGTCGGGGTCAGAGAAGACCGGGGAGCTCCTGAGGCGCGAACCACAGCAGTTCGAAGCCCTCGACGCTGTCCACGGTGAAGGCGGCGTCATCCCCACCGAGATCGGCCTCGACGATGCACTTCGCCGCCGCCGCGACCGCCGCGACAACCTCCTCGTCGTCTCCGTCGTCGACATGGATGGCCTGCACGGCCGACCACGGCACCGGGAAGTCCACCTCGACGGCACCCTGCTCAAGATCATCTCTTACCCGCACCTCGCCGTCCGCGACATCGGCCACGAAGACCATGCGCCGGCGCGGCGCGGACGGGTCGGCGTCCAGCAGCCGCAGGCTTGCCCGGCCGGCGTCGTGCAGCGCCGCGTACTCCAACTCCTCCTCGGACTCCGACTGGGCGTACCACTCGCGCGTCGCGGGGGTGACCGCGAATCCGGTGCCTGGGGGGATGCGCGCGGACTCCCAGACCGATCGGGCGACGGCCAGCGTGGACGGGAGATAGATGCGCACCCGCTCAGTGTGCAACCAACCGGGGCGAGCCGGCTACGAGGACCAGGTCAGCCACGAGGACCAGGTCAGCCGGCCAGGCCGAGCCCAAGCCGGCCCCCGCTCGCCTCGGCGTCGTCGGTGGCCCCGGCCACGCCGGAACGGGCGGAACGGGCGGCGGCATGCAGGGCCTCGCCCGTCGTACGCAGCGCCGTCTCGAACACCTGGGCCCGCCGGGTCAGATCCATCACGTTTCCGCCGATGACCTCGAGATCCTCCGGACCTGGGCAGAGCACCGTCACCCGGGTGCCCGCCGCCTCCACCATCTCGACCTCCCGCATCAGCCGGCGGGTGGCGGCCCGGCGGACCTGGCGTTCGACCCGGGCCACCGTGCCACGGGGTCGGTCGAGGTGGAACGAGCAGGCCGGGGCGAGCACCAGGATCTCCGCGAGGCCCGCGTCGGCGAGAAGATCGACCGATGCGGGCGATCGGGTTCCGCCGTCAACGAATCGCTGGCCGTCCACCGCGACCGGGGCGTACCAGCCGGGAATGGCACACGACGCCATCACCGCCTCGGACAAGGTTGCCCGAGGCGCATCGGCCACACCGAACAGCACGCGCTCACCGGTGTCGAAGTTCATGGCCACCACCCGCAGCGCGGGCCTGGTGGGCCACCCGGTCGGATCGAGGCCCTTGCGGTCCATCGCCGCGGTCACCAGATCGCCGACCGCGGAGATCTTCCCACGGCCCTGTGGAAGCATCGCCGCCAGCGTGACCATCGGCGAGGACCGCCGGGGGTGCCGGGCACTGGCCGTCAGCAGCCTCGGTGAACCCATGCGCATCCGGGGGCGCGGGGGTAGGGAAGCACCGAGGTCGCGGTAGTCAAGAACGGGATCCCCCGCCTCGTAGATCCCCCGCTCGGAATTGGCCATCACGTCGATGCCGATCCCCAGACCGAGCAGGGCCGCGACCACCGAGCCGGCGGACGTGCCGACCACCAGGTCGGCTCCGCTCAGATTACGGCCGGTCGCGGTCTCGACCGCCCGCATCGCGCCGATCATCCAGGCGGAGCCGAGCACTCCACCGGCTCCCAGGACCAGACCTCTGCGTGGGGCCCGTTTCCTGGTCATAGTCCACCTCCCGGCGCGGCGACCGGGAAGGGAGACGCATCGCGCTGGGATGCCCGCCGCCCGGCATGCTCGCTGCCATGTGGGCCGCCCGGTCGCACCTGGGCCGACCCGCCCACAAACGGCGTGCCCGCCTCGTCGGGACGGCCGGGGATGGGCCGGTAACAGTCCATGGTCCGCGTTGACCGTACCTTGCTGCTCCCGGCGCTCGAAGCGCCCGGGCAGTCCACCGGACTACTCCGGCGGCTCCTCGCTACTCTCTTCGGGGAAGCTGGTCTCCAGCACTCCCCAGTTCCGCAGCCGCTCGGCGAACTCCTGGGGGGTCGTGTCGTGGAGCAGGGCGAGCGCACGCACGTCGCCATCCCGGATGGACAGCACACGGCCGGCGTAGTCGTCCCGTTGGCGCTGGATCTGGGCAACCCACCGACGGACGAGAGCAGAGGAGTCCGGCGGAGCCTCGCTCAGCTTCTCCAGGTTGAGCACCGTACGTGGGCGACGCTCCCGCGGCGGCAGCTGATCCTCGTTGGGCAACAGCGCCGAGACCGGGACTCCGTAGAATCCCGCGAGTTCGGAGAGTTGATGCACGCTGATCATGCGGTCACCGCGTTCGTAGGAGCCAACGGCAGCGGTCTTCCACCGCCCCCGCGACTTCTGCTCCACTCCCTGCAGCGACAGACCCTGCTGTATCCGAATCGCCCGCAACCGGGCGCCCACGGCCTTCGCGTACTCTCGGCTCACCCGACACACCCCCAGCCGTCTCGAACGAGCATCACGTACCTCTCGCCGCGCCCATAGGAGATCAAGGTACGACTCGTGTGGTGCTGGCGAGGCATGCTCCCACTAGCGTAACGTTGCCGAAAGAGACCGCTCGCAGATACATATACGATGCTACGTTACGTGACTTTCTTGTACGACTTCTCTCGCATCTCAGACTCTACGGATTAAGAAAGCTACTCTATGTAGTAAATTTTATAAGGTCGGAAGCTATCAGTGAGATCTCTCTCACGACTTGACCGAAGTTCCTCCACACAGCGATGCCCCCAAATTGCTCGTTGTAACCGCCCCCACTACACCAAGATGGCGACACGAATACTTTATGTCACGGTTACGCCAAGGGCGTAACCGTGAGTTGCCGACGCCGCGCAAGCAATCGGCCGGACGGCAGCAGGCCCAGCGGGGGATGCGGCCCCGGCTCGTCCGTCGGGACGGCCTGCCCGCTCACCAAGATCATCTGGTTCGCCGGACTCACCGAGTTCACCGGGCCTGGCGCCGCAGGCTCCCCCGCCGACGGCGGGGAGCCGCCGGGCGGCCAAGCAGCCGGCCGGCCAGCTCCCTGATCGCCAGCCGGGCCGGGGAGGTCGGAGCGATGTCACGCAGGAGCTGTCCGGCCACCTGAGCGGCGTCCAGCCCGGCGAGGTCGTAGGGCACCAGGGCCACCGGCTCGGTCCCGGTGTGGCGCAGAATCGCCCGACTGACCTCGCGGGCCGGGTCTCCGCCCACGACCGAGGCGCGCAGCCGGTTCACCACGACAAGCGGGTCGACGGAGGGGACGGTCTCCCGCAGGTCGGACAGTCCCCGCACAAACCGGACCAGACCGACCGGTTCGGCAGACGCCACCGCCAGCACGACGTCGGCCGCGCCCAGCACGGCGAGCGTCGCTCCGTTACGCCGGGGCGCGGAGGTGTCGAACGACAGTTCCTCGTCCGTCTCCAGGCAGAACCCGCAGTCCACAACGACGAAGGACGCCAGGCGCCGGGCCATCGACAGCACGGTCTCAACGGATGCCGGGCGTAGCTCGGGCCATCGCGAGGGGCGGGGGATGCCGGGCAGCACTCGCAGGCCGCCGCCCAGATCACGGCACAGTACAGCGAGCCGGGGCACGTCCAGCAGCCCCTGGTTGGCCGACCGGGCCGCCGCAGCCAGACCGGGGGCCTCCTCGAGCAGGCCGACGAGCTGCCCGACCGCGCCGCCGTAGGAGTCGGCGTCCACCAGCAGGGTGGAGGTCCCCAGCCCGGCGAGTTCGGCGGCCAGGCACAGCGCGATCGTGGTGCGTCCCGGCGCGCCGGCCGGACCCCATACCGCGATCACCCGGCCCACCCGGCCGTCGCCCGGTCCGATCGGCCCCACGCCGTCGGTGACACCGATGGCCGGGGCGAGCGGCCCGAACCCGACGAGTGGTTCGCTGTAGGAACCGGGCGCCCGGGTCGCCGGCGCGGCCGCGTTCGTCGCCAGCGCCCGGGATGCCTCGACGACCGCTCCCGCGATGACCTCCGCGGTGGCGTCCGAGGGGATGACCGCGGCCACGCCGAGCTGCCGCAGCCGCCGGTCGCCGTCCTCGTCGCCGGGGGCGGTCAGCCCGACCACCGCAATGCCCGCCATGGCCAGGCGGGTCAACGCATCCCGGTCAAGCCGGCGCAGGTCCGCAGACAGCAGGGCAGCCCGGGCCGCGCCGGTGGTCGCCGCGGCCAGCAGGTCCGGCAGGTCGACGCAGCGGCGCACCACCGTAACCCCGAGGTCGCGACGATCGAAGGCCGAGACCAGGCCGGCCTCGACCATCGCATCGGTGACAGCGGTGAGGATCGGCAGGCTCACCGGCCGTACCCCGGCACGGTGGTCGGTCCCGTCGAGCCGACCCCACCGCGGGAGTCGCGCTCAATCTTCACGACGTCGACCCGCTCGCTCTGCGAGGCCGCGACGGCCTGGATGGCGTTGTCCACCGGTACGCGCAGCGTTAGCGAACGGTCCCCGTTGGTCAACTTCTCGAGGCTGACAAACTCGACGTCGTGCAGGATCAGCACCTCGGCCCCCGCGCCCGCGGGCGCGGCCGGTGTGCTCCGGCCGGCCTGCTGATCGCCCCCGGTAGTGCTCGGCGCGACGGCGCCGCTCTGGAACACGAAGACGTCCACATGGTCACCCGGTCCGAGAGCCGGCAGCCGCCCGGCCTTCACGATGATCGGCACCAGCCGCGTCGGCTGGGTGTTCTGGCCGGCGAAGTCGGGCCCGCTCACCAGCTCGCCGGTGTCCACCGGCCGCGCCAGGGTGGCGCCGACCAGGTCGTCGAGACGGCTTCCCGGGTAGTAACGACCCGAGGTCCTCTCGTCGAGCCTGGCCGGCACCGTGGCGAGATCCCCGGCGACGATGATGTGCCCGGCCGGCATGTCCACCTTGGCGACCACCCACTGGTGGGTCGCGTCCGCGCTGGCGAACAGCCGCGCCCCGACGACCACCGAGACGAGCACGAGTAACACCCCGACGAGCAGCCGGGAGTCACGCCACCGTCGGCGGGTCAACCGACGGGCCGGGGGTGATGCCGGTGGCGGGGACGCCTCCGGGCGGGCCGGTGCCGCGGCGAGCTCGGTCACCGGGAGACCTCCCTTTTCTCCTGGCCGGACCATTGGTACATGTTCGCACCTTCCGGTCGCAGAGCGTACGCGGTCGTCGGCCCTGAGCCCAGCCAAACCAGCGAGGAATCGGATGCGGACCGAACGGGATCCGTCGACCTCTGGGCCAGGCGGGCACGGGTAGCGGACCAGTCCAGTACCTGCGAGCACGGGCTTTTGGCGGTATCCGCGTGCACTTATCCACAAGCACGCGCATCCGGACGCGATAAGCGGTGGTATCTCTGATACACACGTGAGGAGAGACATCTGCCCTCAGAAGGAGGACTTTGATGAACGACCGCTTCCTTCAACTCAGCGATGTGGCGGACATCCTCAACATCTCCTCCAGCCAGACCTACGCGCTTGTCCGCTCGGGCGAGCTCCCCGCCATCAAGATCGGGGGACGGGGTCAGTGGCGGGTGGAGCGCACCGAGCTGGAGGCGTACATTCAGCGCGCCTATGAACAGACCCGGGCCTTCGTCGCAGCCAATCCGATGAGCCGTAACGAGGCTCCGCCCGAGGACTAGGGGGACGTAATGAAGTAACAAA